>JBCDKU010000008.1:0-49011 GCA_038746265.1 Planctomycetota bacterium | reverse complement strand
GGCAACATCGGCCACTTCGACAACGAGATCCAGATGGAGAAGCTCCAGCGGGATGCGAACGTCAAGCGGATCAACGTCAAGCCGCAGTACGACGAGTTCGAGTTCACCGACCAGAACGGCAAGTCGATCCTCGTGCTCGCCGAGGGCCGCCTGCTCAACCTGGGGTGCGCGACGGGCCACCCGAGCTTCGTGATGTCGGCGTCGTTCACCAACCAGGTGATCGCGCAGATCGAGCTGCACACCAACGCGTCGGCCTACGCCAAGGACGACGTCAAGGTCCTGCCCAAGCACCTCGACGAGGAGGTCGCCCGCCTGCACCTCGATCAGCTCGGCGTCAACCTGACCAAGATGAGCCAGGAGCAGGCCGACTACATCGGCGTCCCGGTCAACGGCCCGTACAAGCCGGACCACTACCGCTACTAAGGCGTTGATTCAGTTCTGAGATTCGGAGGGGCCGTCCGGTTGGGCGGCCCTTTTTTCGTTTTTCCAGGGCTTGAAGCGCAGGTCGCGGTCTTCGTAGGGGATGGGGAGACCGTCGGTGCCGTATGGGATCTCAATCACGCCCTGACTGCCCCAAACTCTCGGAAAATCGAGATACCGAATCGCACTGGTCGGATCTGAACTCAGTCTCACCGTGACACCGCCAGCCTCAACGGCGTGTCGAATGAGCAAAATGAGTTCATCAAAGCCAATCGAATGCTGCCCACCCACGCTTCCTGAAAAAGATGAACGCGGGTACTTGCGATGTCCGCCGATACCACACCGGAAGCTTCTGACCAATTCTGAGTCTTTGAGAATGTCTACCCGCATCGCAAAGTAAACGTTGTGTGCAACCGGCCCTGAGAAAGCTTCTGGATCAGGCCAAAAGCCGCGCCGGAGATCAAGAAGGTCGATTGTGAAAGACCTCGCGATAAAGCTATCGATCTCTTGTCCTGACACGACCTCGACTGCTTCTCCAAGAGTCTCAACGAGTGTGGTCGAAAGGGAAACACTCTGAGTATGCAGAGGTACGTCACTGAGCACTGAGCTCTAAAGCTGATACTCCCTGATAACAAGCGAGACTTCGCCCGTGATCTGAATGGGACCAAGTGCGAGATCGTCTAGGACGTCACTTTCGATGTACGTCGATCCGGGATACTGGTTCTCACGCGTATCGACGTGCACGATCGACCCGGCTGAGTCGCTGATCTTTAACTTCGCGAGCGTACCCACGTTGCGCGGAAATCGTCGATTGCTATAGTCGATTCGATCATCGATGGTGAGCGTCTCAGACCGCGGCCACCGATTGCGTATACGTGGTCTCAGGACAGGCAGCGCATCAATCATCTCGTCGAGAGCCACTTGAAGCTCTTGATCTGCACTCCTTGGAAACCCGAAACCGACCACATCGGAGTTCCAGTCATTCCGATCTTGACGATGGGCTCTCTGCGATTGATATCGCGAATGGTAAAACGTTCGCATCCATCGCTTGTCGCCTGGCTCACAAAGGAGTGTCCCATTTGAAATGGCGTCGATTAGTGCAAACTGGTCGCCCCGAGATCGAGCATCGTCAAGGCCTCGTCCTTGAACGATCAAGGGACCGAATCGGCGATTCATCTCGGCATGCAGGGCGGGCGTCGCTCCGTGATGCCGTTCAACTGCAACGACCGGGAAGATCTCGAGAAGGAGCCATGTCGGCGCTATCGCCCACCACCCGTGCTTCACCCGCACCGGCTGCATCCACAACACCCAGCTCCCCGCGAGCATCACGCTTGCGAGCGTCGCGATGCCCCACCGCCGCCGTGTCTTCTTCAGCTTCCGCTCGCGTTTCGCGAGCTTGCCGCACTCCGGGCACCGCCAGCCGTCGTCGGTCGGCTCGATGCCCTCCATGCGGTACCAGCACTTCGGGCACCGCAGGCGGCCGCGCGGGCGGCTCCAACCCAGCGACCAGACGAGCAGCGCGAACGCCGCGAGGAGCACGATGACCGCCGTGATCTGCCACCACATGCCCGCCAGACTACCAGGGATCCCCGGGGTGACGGCCCGCCTTCGGCGGACGAATCATTCGGTGTGCCGCCGGGAACGCTCGATGACTGGACGTGGATCGCCTCCGACGCGGCGGCGGAACTCGTCGCGGCCGCGGCAGAAGCCGACGCGGGCGACGCGAACGCGATCACGCGGCTCAGGAAGCTGGTGCCGGGCGAACGCGATGCGATCACGGCGGCACGGCTCGCGCTCGAACTTGCCGAGGCACGTCGCAAAGCCGTGCGGAAAGCGTTGCCGCCGGACGTGATCGCGGACGTCGAGGGCGTCGAGATGGCGTCGAGCCACGCCGCGGCGGCGCACGTCACGAGGCGGTTCGCGTCAGCCGGGCTGCCGGTCGTTGATTTGTGCAGCGGCGTTGGCGGGAACGCGATGGCGCTTGCCGATGCAGGGCTTGAGGTCACGGCGATCGACTCGGATCCGGTGCGGGCGTGGATGACCGAACACAACGCGGGCTGCGGGACGCACGTCTGTGATGTGACCGACGCCGCGGCGCTCGACGGCGTCGATCTCGAAGACGCCGTGGCGTTCGCCGATCCTGCCCGCCGCGCCGACGACCGCCGGCTGCGCGGGCTGGACGCGATCGCGCCGCCGTTCGATGAGCTTCACGCGGTGCTGACGCGGTTCAGGGGTGCCGCGGTGAAGCTCGCGTCGAGCACAAACGCCCAAGACCTGCCGCCCGGCGAGCTTGAGATCATCAGCGAGATCAGCTCCGGTCGGCGCACGCTCACGCAAGCGGTCTGGTGGACGGGCTCGCTCGCGCAGCGCGCTGGTCTGCTGACCGCGACGCGCCTGCCGGAGGGTGTTTCGATCTCGGGGACGAGCATCAACGGCCCTGTTGCCGCGCTCTCCGACGTTCAACCCGGCACGACGATTTTCGAGATTGATCCCGCCGTAGAACGCGTCGGCTTGCTCGGCGCCATCGTCCGGCGTCTTCAAGGCGGGGCGATCGCCGATCCAGGGACTGGTCTCGCGCTGGGTACATCGAACCCGGAACTCGAACCGTGGTGCACGCCCTACCGCGTCGTGGAGGTCGCGCCGGGTCACCCTGATCGGCTCGCGCCGGTCGTGAAACAGCTGCAGCCCGGGCAGGTGACGGTCCGAACGCGCGGTGGGTTCATCGTGGACCCGCAAGCGCTCGCCGAGTCACTGCGCGGCGACAGCGGACGCGAACTGATCGTCTTCGCGATGCGTTTCGGTGATTCGCCGGCCGCGCTGATCTGCGAGCACGTCGGGACCGCTTAAGCGAGCGCCCGCTCCTTGCAGCGGTTGCACAGCCGGAACCGCCGCACGCGGAGGCAGAGCTCGAAGAACATCCGGAAGTCGGCGATGAGCGACCACAGTGGGAACGAGAACGTCGCGGGCCTGTTGCGCTCGAAGACAAAGTGCCCGATCCAGGCACAGAAGTACGCGCCGAGCACGCCGATCGGGAACAGCCAGGGGTTGAGCAGGATTCCCATCAGGAAGCCGCACATCAGGAAGAACCCGGTGCCGACGAAATGGGTGATGCGCGTGGCGCACTCGGTGTGCTCGTCGAGGTAGTAGGCGTAGAAGTCGCCGAAGCTGTCGAACTGAGGTCGCGGCATCGAGTCGTCCTTCCTGGAGACTTCGGTGAGTCGGTGGCTGTCTGTGGAGCGCCCGCGCGAGCGGACACGCTCCAAGGTACGCGGCGATACCCCGGCGGTTGCCTCGGTATCGGTAAACCATGCCGATCTATTTAGTGAATACTAGCTTTTGATTTCAACCCCCGTTTCAGACCGATAATCAATGAGTCTCGCCTTATTCATCCGTTCATGCGGATGAAAGGTACAATACCGCACGCATGCACATCACCGACCTCTTCCAACGCGACGGCCGCACCGTCTCCTTCGAGTTCTTCCCGCCCAAGTCCGCGGAGGCCGCGGAGACGCTGTATTCCACGGTCACCGACCTCGAGGCCCTCTCGCCCTCCTTCGTGAGCGTGACCTACGGCGCGGGCGGCTCGACACGGAAGCTCACCAACGACCTCGTCGTCCGGCTCGAACGCGAGACGAACCTCAGCCCGATCCCGCACCTGACCTGCGTGATGCAGTCCGAGTCGGACGTGGGCGAGATCCTCGAGCGGTACGCCGAGGCGGGGATCTCGAACATCCTCGCGCTTCGGGGCGACCCGCCGGTGGGCGTCGAGGACTACGACCCAACCTCGGAGCACTTCGCGCAGGCGAGCGATCTCGTGGGCTTCATCCAGAGGTTCAACAACGCCAACGGCCACCGCTTCGGGATCGGCGTCGCCGGCTTCCCGGAGGGGCACCCGGGCACGCCCAACCGCCTTAAGGAGATGGATTACCTCAAGGCGAAGGTGGACGCGGGCGCCGACTACATCTGCACGCAGCTGTTCTTCGACAACCGAGACTTCTACGACTTCCGCGACCGCTGCCGTCTCGCGGGGATCAAGGTCCCGATCATCGCGGGGATCATGCCGATCACAAGCCTCAAAGGCATGGAGCGGATGGCCGAGCTCGCCCTCGGCGCCCGCTACCCCGCCCCGCTGCTGCGGGCGCTGCGGCGGACGAACGGCGACCCGGACGGCGTCCGATCGGTCGGCGTGCACTGGGCCACCGAGCAGTGCCGCGACCTGCTCGATCGCGACGTGGACGGGCTGCACCTCTACACGCTCAATCGCTCAAAGGCGACGGTCGAGATCTACAAGACGCTCGGCGTGCGCAGCAGCCGGCAGCTCGCGAGCGACGACAACGCGGGCGGCGCGGTCCCCGGCGCGGTCTGATCCGGTGCCCAACAATCGACCGTGAGCTGGCGCGTTACGCTCATCACGATCGCACTCGCCGCCGGCTTCGGCTGGTTGGCGTGGGCACCCCGCGCGGAGGCTATCGAGGCCCAGTCGAGAGGCATCGGTCTCGCGCCGCATGAGATCGCCTCGTTGACGAGTGGCGACGTCCAGCTCCGCCGTGTTGCCGCGGATCGGTGGACGCTGACTGATGATGAGCGAACGTTCGATGCCGACCCGGCAGAGGTGGACGCGGTCCTGCGTGTGCTCGCGACGATGTCGGTCACGCCGACGCGTGGTGATCTCGCTAACGCCGCCGATCGGGTTGTGATCGAAAAGGACGCGGGCGAGCGCGTCGAGATCGAGATCGCGCCGCGGGACGCCGCGGGCCGTGTCCTGGGTCGAGTGAACGGAACGACCGTCGAGCTGGACGCTGATGAAGCGTCGCGGCTTGGGCGCAGCTCACTCCGGTCCGTTCGTTCGCGGCGTCTCATCATGGCATCAGCGGCGTCGATCGATTCCGTGAACGTCAGTACGAGTTCAGGCGAAGCCGAGTTCACTCGCGAAGAGTCGGGCTGGCAACTCGTTGACACTGAAATCAACGATGCGCCGCTCAATCTTGATGCACTTCGCCGGCTGCTGACCGGGGTCGATCGAGCGCGCATCACGTCATTCGATGCGGAGGTGACTGCCGAAACGGAGTGGGACATCACCGTGACCGTCGGGGACAACAAATCGGCAGAGACGGAGCTCCGATTCGACCTCGATGACGCGGACACCTCGGGCAATGTGCTCGCGTCGATCGGCGGCGAGGCGGTCCGCGTCGAAGCCGCGTGGCTCGAGGGTCTGCCGACGGGCGCAGCGGGGTTCGTTGATCCGCGTCCGATGCCGTGGCGGCCCGGCGAAACAAGCCGCGTCGAGCTGCTCGACGCCAGCGGGATCCCGATCGCGGCCTACACGCGGACACTCGAGGGCTGGACGGACGATCTCGGCTCGGCGGTGCTCAGTGAGGCCGTCGAGCGGATCGAATCGCTGCTCACCGCGTTGGCAACACCCGTTCCAACCGGCCGCGCGAACGGCGACGTTGCTGATCTCATCGTGCTTGTCGAGCGTGCAGGCAACACCGGAAGCCGCCGGCTCAAGGTCATCGGCCCGAACGTCACCGCTGGCGGCGTCGCGTACGGCACCAGCCTGCCGGCCTGGATCCGCGGCAACTAGACCAGCGCCGACGCGCCGATATCCGCACGCATGACCTTGCCCGGGAAGTTGATCTTGAGGCACGCGGTATAGGCCCGCTCGCGCGCCTCGCCGAAGTCGTCGCCGACTGCCGTCACGCCGAGCACGCGGCCGCCGGCGGTCACCAGCTTGCCATCAACAATCTTCGTGCCCGCGTGGTAGACGGTCACGCCTTCCATCGCATCGGCGTCGTCCACACCCGTGATCTCGACGCCCGTCTTCGGGTTCTCGGGGTAGCCCTCGCTCGCGAGCACCACGCACACCGACGCCCCGCCGCGGAAGCGGGGCTCGCCCGCCTCGACGAAGGACTCGAGCCGCCCCTCGGCCGTCGCGAGGCAGAGCTCGAGCGCGTCGGATTCGAGCCGCGCCATCAGCGGCTGGCACTCGGGATCGCCGAAGCGGACGTTGAACTCGAGCACCTTCGGGCCGCCCGGCGTGAGCATGATCCCGGCGTAGAGCACGCCCGTGAACTCGGCGCCCGCGGTGCGCATCGCGTCGATGGTCGGCACCAGGATCTCGCGCTCGATCTCTTCGCCGAGTCCCTCGGTCATCGTGGTGCTCGGGCAGAACGCGCCCATGCCGCCCGTGTTCGGGCCCGTGTCGCCCTCGCCGAGACGCTTGTGGTCCTGGCACGACGGCAGCACGAGCAGCGAGCGCCCATCGACGAGCGCGAGAACGCTGATCTCGGGCCCCGAGAGCTTCTCCTCGATGATGACGGTCTTACCCGCCTCGCCGAATCGTCCGCCGACCATCATCGCCTCGAGCGCTCCGAGACCTTCCTCGGCGGTCTTCGGCACGATGACTCCCTTGCCTTTCGCAAGACCAGCCGCCTTGATGACGTTGATATCGTCGCGCGTCTCCAGGTACTCACGGGCCCGCTCGTAGTCGGTGAATGATCGCCCCTCCGCCGTCGGCACGGAGGCGTCCTTCATGATCTTCTTCGCGAACGCCTTGTCCGCTTCGAGGCGAGCCGCGGCCTTGGTCGGGCCGAGAACGGCGCGAGGTGAGCCGTCGGACTTCTTCGCAAGCGCATCGGCGTAGCCCTCGGCGAGCGGGTCCTCGGGCCCGATCACGACCAGCCCGATCGCGTGCTTGTCGCAGTACTGCTGCAGGCGGTAGATCTCTTTGATGTTGACCGGGACATCGACGGGCGTGCCGATCTTCGCGAGCCCCGGGTTGACCGGGTGCGTGAGATGGAGCGTGCCGAGCCGCGGTGAGCGGGCGATCGCTTCGCCGAGGGCGTGCTCGCGGCCGCCGCCGCCGATGAGCAGCACGTTGACGTGATCTGTGGAGGGCGTCATCGCGCGATGGTACCCCCGCCGCGGGGCACGGCCTTGCCGGTATCCTCTCGGCCATGACAGACGCCAACGAGAAGATCGAATTGAATGAGATCGAGGGGCAGACGCTGTCGCGTCGCTGGTTCCTCGGGGCCGCCTTGGCGACCGCCGCCGCGGGGCCCGCCGCGGCAGCCGCGACCGCAACCGTCGGCCAGCCGGATCAGGAGATAGTGGGACCCGACCCCGCGGCGACGCTGCGTGACCGCCCGATCACCGTCGATGATGTTCGGACGGCTCTTGCCGTCGCGGGGATCGAGTTCCGCGAGTCGGACCTGCCCATGCTCGCCGAGACGATCCCGAACGGCCGCCGGCAGTACATCCGGCGGCGTGAGAATGGCCCGCCGGAACAGCCACCGGCGTCGGTCTTCCGTGTGAAGGGCGACCCCGCGGAGGGCAACGCGCGGCACGCTGGACGCGGGATCGTGATCCCGGAGAACGCGCCGCCGCCCGGGAGCGTCGACGACATCGTCTTCGCCCCCGCATGGCATCAGGCGAGCTGGCTGCGGCAGCGGATCATCACCAGCGAACAGCTCACGCGGTTCTATCTCGATCGCATCGACCGGCTCTCGCCGCGGCTCAACAACATCATCACGGTCATGCGAGACTCCGCGCTGGAGCAAGCGCGTCGCGCGGACCGTGAGATCGCGGCGGGGAACATCCGAGGCCCGCTGCACGGCCTTCCCTATGGCGCGAAGGACCTCTTCGATACCGCCGGTGTCCGCACGACCTACGGCGCGGCGCCGTTCCGCGACCGCGTGCCGGACAAGACCGCAGTCATCATCGATCGGCTCCAAGAAGCCGGCGCCGTCCTGCTCGCGAAGACCTCGCTCGGCGCGCTCGCGTACGGCGATATCTGGTTCGGGGGCACCTGCCGCAACCCGTTCGATCCCGAGCAGGGTTCGTCCGGGTCGTCGGCTGGGTCGGCATCGGCGGCCAGCGCCGGCATGTTCAGCTTCACGATCGGCACCGAGACGCTCGGCTCGATCGTCTCCCCCTGCATGCGCTGCGGATCGGCCGGGCTCCGCCCGACGTTCGGCCGCGTGCCGCGCACGAACTCGATGGAGCTGTGCTGGTCGCTCGACAAGGTCGGGCCGATCTGCCGGACGATCGCCGACACCGCGATGGTGCTCGATGCGATGAACGGCGCGGACGACGGCGATCCGTCATCCGTGGATGCGCCGTTCGACTGCGACCTCACGGCGAGTGTCGAGGGCCTGCGCGTGGGGTACATCCCGGGCTCGCTGAATCCGCGGAATGAGGAGATCGACAAGCCCGTCTTCGACGCCTGCCGCGACGCCGGCATGGAACTCGTCGAGCTGGACTTCGAAGCGCCGCGTTGGACCGGCTTGATGCGGGTCGCGCTGAATGTTGAAGCGGCGACGGCCTTCGAGCAGCTCACGCTGTCGGGCCGCGACGCGGAGCTGACCTGGCAGGCACCTCAGGCGTGGCCCAATACGTTCCGCGCGTCGTGGCTCGTGCCGGCACCCGAGATCTACCAGGCAGACCGCTACCGACGGCAGGCGATGAACCTGTTCGACGACCTCATGCGTGAGAACAACCTCGACGCGATCGTCGGCCCGAGCTTCAGCGCCTCGCTGCTGCTCATGACCAACTTCACGGGCACGCCCTGCGCGGTGATCCGCACGTCGATGCCGAGGCCCACCCGCCCGTACGGCCACACTGTGTGGGGCCGCGCGTTCGGCGAGGGCGTCATGACGCGTATCGCGCTCGAGATCGAGCGGCGGCTCGGCGCGTGGAAGGTCCGCCCGCGGCTCTGACCGGCATTCGCCCGATCAGTTCGCGATCGGGTTGAAATCGAAGTTCTGACCGCCGATGCTCGCGTCGTAGATCAGCCCGCCGTTGGTCTGCACGAAGACCACGAGCCCGTTCTCGTAGTTGATCGCCGAGTTCGCGCCCGCGGTACCAGCGGCGGCCGACGCGCCGGCCTGGAACGCGAAATCGCCCGCGATGAACTCGGTGAGCGCTGCCTCGTCCTCGAAGACGATCAGCTCTTGGAAGCTCTGCCCGCCCAGGCTGAACCCGATGGTCGCCTGCGTCAGCACGGAGTTCCCGATGAGGCGCCCCTGCTCGTAGACCAGCCCGGAGCCGCGTGCGCCGCCGATACCGATCGCGCCCTTCGCGACACGCGGGAAGATCGCGTAGCCGTACGCGTCGCTCAGGAAGCGCCGCACGCTCGGGCTCTCGCGGAACTCGTCCATCGCCTGGTTGGCGTTGTACGTCAGCTCGTTGCGGCGTGAGTCGGAGAGGTCATTCGCCGAGCAGCTGGCGAGGCCGAGCGTCGTGCCGAGTGCGGCAACCATCGCGATCCGGGTGATCATGGCAGTCTCCTGATGTTGATGAAGGTGCGTCGTCAAGCGGACCTCAGCCCGCGGCGAATCCGTCGGCCGCCGAGGCGAGGTCGAAATCGAGCTGCGTGATCCCGCCCGCGTCGTGCGTCGAGACCGTCAGCGTCACCTTGTTGTACCGGATGAGGATGTCGGGGTGGTGCTGCACATCCTCGGCATACTCGGCGAGCTTGTTCACGAACGCGATCGACGCGTTGAAGTCGTCGAACTGGTATGTGCGCTGGATCTCGCCGTTGAGCGTGTCCCAGTCGGGGACAGACGCGATCGCGGTCGAGATCTGTTCGTCGGAGAGCTTCTCGGCGGCCATGCGGTCCCTCGTTCACCCACCGACCCACAGGCGGCCGGCGCTCACCCCAAGTACGCGGGCGACGCACGCCGCCCCGAACGCTGAGTCTACCCCATCTGGACCGGTCGCCGCCGCGGGCGTTGGATTGCGTGTGCCGACACCTCCGACACCGACAACCCGCCTCGCGCCCTCGCCGACGGGCGCGCTGCACCTCGGCAACGCGCGGACGTTCCTCATGAACGCCGCGCTGGCACGCCAGAACGGGTGGCGGGTGGCGCTCCGCATCGAGGATCTCGACACGCCCCGCGTGAAACCGGAGACCATCGCCGAGACGATCGACCTTCTGACTTGGCTCGGCATGACGTGGGACGCGGGGCCGACGCTGCAGTCGGATGACCTCGATCCCTATCGCGACGCGATGAACGCACTTGCGAAGCAGCGGCTGATCTACCCGTGCTCTCTGACGCGCTCGGAGATCGAAGCCGCCGCTTCGGCCCCGCACGAACGCGACGAGCCGCGTGAGGCGATCGTCACGCCCGAGATGCGACCGGACGCACGACCGACCGCGTTCGACGACGAGCACACCAACTGGCGCCTCGCCGTCGAGCCCGGGACCGTCATTCGCTTCGATGACCGCGCCGCGGAGCCGCAAGCGATCGATGTCGCCGCCGACGCGGGCGACTTCGTGATCTGGACCAAACGCGGCTGCCCGAGCTACCAGCTCGCCGTCACCGCGGACGACGCGCGGCAGGGTGTCACCGAGATCGTTCGCGGCAACGATCTGCTGGGCTCCGCCGCCCGCCAGCTGCTGCTGTGGTCGCATCTGAGGGATCACCTGAGCCTCGGCGAGCCGCCAGCTCAGACCCACCTCCCGCTCGTCCGCGGCGAGGACGGCAAACGTCTCGCCAAACGCCACGGCGATACCCGCCTGACGACCTATCGCGAGCGGGGCGTGCCCGCCGAGGCCGTCATCGGGCTCATCGCGTTCTGGAGCGGCGTTCAGGCCGCCCGGGAGCCGATGTCAGCGGCGGCCTTCTTCGAGCGATTCCGCCTCGATACCATGCCGGGAGACGACGTGATTTTCACGGAGGACGACGACCGATGGCTCCAGTCATTCGCATCCTGATCGCCCTGATCGCCTCGGCGAGCACGCTCGCGATGAACGCCTGCGACAACGCGGGCGGCACGAGCACCGCCGGCGCGTCGAGGCCCATCCCGGGCAACCCGCCCAAGGAACTCATCACGATCAAGGGCGAGGACTTCCAGCTCGAGCTCGCCAACACCGACGCCCTCCGCGTCCAGGGCCTCAGCGACCGCACCGAGATCGACGACGACGGCGGCATGATCTTCATCTTCAAGGACGCCGACAAGCGCGACTTCGTGATGCGGCGCTGCTTCGTACCGATCGATATCGCCTTCCTCGATCCGCAGGGCCGCGTCACCGCGGTGCACGCGATGACCGTCGAGCCGCCGCAGCGCGAGGGCGAGTCCGATGTCGATTATCAGGTCCGGCTCGAGAAGTATGGCAGCCGCTTCGACGCCCAGTTCGCTCTTGAGTTCAAGGGCGGCACAATCGAACGAATCGGACTGAAGCGCGGCGACACGGTCAATCTGGATCTCGTGCGCCTCAAGAGTCTCGCCGAGTAAGCCGATCCCCGCTCCGAGCGGCCGCGCTTTTTTCGCGGCCGTGTACCTCGGAGGACGCGGCGTGGATCACCACCGAACGGGAGAAACGCCGCTGCGCGTCGTCCTCGCCGCCGCTGCGCCCTCGGGCGACGACCGCCAGTGGATCGCCCTCGTCGGCGAGCGATGGCCCAGGTCCCTGCACCACGTCAACGCCGAAGCGGTTGAGCTCACAAGCCTGCCCGACGAGCTCGAATCAACGCATCCCCCGGACGCGGTGGTCATCCGCGCCACCGGCACCACACCCCCGCGCGACGTCCGCACGGTTCTCGATGCGCTGCTCGAGACCGGCACCCCCGGCGTCATGATCGCCCCGACCGACGACGCGCCGTCCGCGCTGTGGCGCGCCGCCAAGCAAGCGGAGAGCGACGGCATCGCGGTCCTGCCCGAGTCCCTCGAGCCGGGCCGCGTCGCCGTCGCGCTGCACTCGATCGTCCGGCGTCAGCCCGCGATCGAGCGCGCCAAAGCCGAGCTCGCGCTGACCGCCGCGGCCAACAAGAGCCTGCGGCACGAGCTCGAAGCGATCCACGAGGAGCTCCGCAACGCCGCCGCGCTGCAGCAATCGCTCGTGCAGGGGCTCGAGGAAGAAGTCCCGGGACTGAGCCTCGGCGCTGTCTACCGCCCCGCGGGCTACGTCTCGGGCGATGTCTTCACGACCGAACGCCTCGACGCCGAGCATGTCGGGATCTTCCTCGCCGACGTTGCGGGCCACGGCGTGCCCGCCGCGCTGCTCACGCTCTTCGTCGCCCGCTCGCTGCCGCGCGTCGAGGGCCCGATCGATGCCTCGGGCAGACGCCGCATCGTCCCGCCGGGCGAGGCGCTCGCGCGGCTCAACCGCGCGTTCCTGAATCACGCGTCCGGCTCGTCGCGATTCGCGACCGCCGTCTACGCCGTGCTCAACACCGCCACCCACGAGATCCGCGTCTCCGCCGCGGGCCACCCACCAGCGATCATCGCCCGCAAGAACCACTCCATCGAGCGCATCGAAGAGGGCGGCCCGCTGCTGGGCGTCTTCAACGACGAGCCCTTCACCGAGACCCGCACCCGCCTCGGTTACGGCGAGTCGCTCGTGCTCTACACCGATGGATTCGAGTCCGCCTTTAGCGCCAACGAGGGCCCGCTGGGCCGCGAGCATCTCGACCGGCTCGAGAAGACAGCGCTCGCCGCCGCCGACGCCCACGACGCCGCGACCGGCATCCACACCATCGAGTCGATGCTCGACGGCTCGCTCGGCTCGCTGCATCCCGCCGACGACGTCACGGCGTTGATCGTCACGCCCACGCGCGAGGCGACGCCGTCCGCTGATGCGATTTCGATCGAGGATCAGGCAGCCTGAGCTTCGGTGGTCAGCCGCCCGTGTTCTTGCGGTCGTAGATCTCGCGCGACTGCTCGCGGACGCGGAGCAGCTTGTCGGTCTCGATGTCGCCGTCACGCAGGCGGATGATCCGCTCGCAGCGGTCCGCGACGTCGTCATCGTGCGTGACCATGATGATCGTCATGCCTTTGGCGTGCAGCCCCTCGAAGAGCTGCAGAATCGCCTCGCCCGTCTTCGAGTCGAGGTTGCCCGTGGGCTCGTCGGCCATCAGCACGACCGGCTCGTTGACGAGCGCCCGCGCGATCGCCACACGCTGCTGCTGACCGCCCGAGAGCTCCCGCGGGCGGTGCCCGATGCGGTTGCCCAGCTCGACAAGCTCGAGCTTCTGCGTCGCACGCTCCAGACGCTCGTGCGGCGGCACGCCCTGGTAGAACAGCGGCACGCTCACGTTCTCCTCGACCGTGAGCTGCGGGATCAGGTTGAACGCCTGGAAGACAAACCCAATCTTCTCGCCCCGGAAGGTCGAGAGCGCCTCGTCCTCGAGTTTCGCCGCGTCGGTGCCGTCGAGCAGGTACTCACCGACCGTGGGCCGATCGAGGCAGCCCAGGATGTTCATCATCGTGGACTTGCCCGAGCCCGAAGAGCCCATGATCGCGACGTACTCGCCCTCGCGGATGATCACGTCGATGCCCTTGAGCGCCTCGACCATGACCGAGCCGTCCGGCTTGTAATACGTCTTGCGGACACCCTTGAGCTCACACACGACCGGGTTGTCGGGGCGTGATGAGTTGTTCGCGATCACCTTCTCACGCGGCGCGTCGTCGGTGCCCGGGCTTGCTGCGGTCGGCGGCGTCATCGTCGTCATCCCGACCTCCTCGCGCGGCTCCGTCGAGAGCCGCCCGGGCGGCCCTACGCGCCGGGCGCGTCCTCGATCTGCAGGCCCGCGATCGCCGTCATCGTGTCCGGCGCCACCACAAAGACCTTGTCCAACCCTGTCACCATCATCACCGACCACACCTCGTCGGCCAGCGAGCTCAGCCGCAGCTGCTTGCCCGATTCGCTCACCGCCTGCTTTAGACGCAGGAGCTGAGCAAGATTCGAGCTGTTCAGGTACGTCACGGCCGAAAAGTCCAGGACGACGTGCGGCACCGCCCCCGCGCCCTCTTCCGACGCGATCGACCCGAGCTTGTCCGTTACGCTCGTCAGCTCGTCCGACAACGCCGGCTCGTCCGACAGGTGCGCCAGCACGATCTGTTCCGACCAATCGATCGCCACCCGCGAGTCCCCCAACAAATCCCGGAAGGCCCGGACGCCCGAGCCAAGGCGGGACAGCGTAGCTGATTCCGGGGCCGCCGTTCAGGCGTCCGCCGCCTCGTCGCCGCCGTCGTCTGACCCGTCCGGCTCCTCGTCCCGCTCGACGACCCGAGCCGCCGCGATAACGCGGTCGCCATCCTTGAGCCCGACCACGCGGACGCCCTGCGCGCCGCGGCCGTACTGCGAGATCGAGTCCGCCGCGATCCGCACGAGCTGCCCGCGCTCGGACACGACGACGATGTCCTCGCCGCCCTGCACCGCGAGCGCAACCACCGGCGAGCCGTTCTTGTCGGTGATCTTGATATCGATGCGGCCCTTGCCGCCCCGCGACTGCGTCCGCGTCGAGCCGTCCTCGGACTTGACGAGGTATTCGTTCACGTCGGTCCGCTTGCCCGAGCCCTTCTCGGTGATCGTGAGCAGGTCGAGCGTGCCGTCGGCCGTGCCCTCGGGGATCACGGCCGCGCCGATGATCCGGACACCGTCCGGCATGTCGATGCCCTTCACGCCCGCCGCCGACCGGCCCATGAGCCGCGCGTCGTCCTCGCTGAACCGGATCGCCATGCCCGCCGAGGTGAGCAGCATCACGTCGTCCGCGCCCGAGGTCTGCTTGACGTCGAATAGCGCGTCGCCCTCACGCAACCCGACCGCGATCAGGCCCGACTTGTTGACGTTCTGGTACGCCGACAGGCTGGTGCGCTTGACGAGCCCGTTCTCCGAGACGAACAGCAGGTTGTCCTCGCTCTTGGAGAAGTCGCGGACCGTGAGGTACGCCCACGCCTGCTCGCCCTCCTTAAGCTGGATGAAGTTCTGGATCGCCCGGCCCCGGCTCGTCCGGCTCATCTCGGGCAGCTCGTAGACCTTGATCTTGAACACGCGGCCCGTGTTCGTAAAGACCAGCAGGTCGTCGTGCGTGGACGCCACGAACAGGTCGGTCACGACGTCGTCGCCCGCCTTGCTGTCCGCCGCCCGGATGCCCTTGCCGCCCCGGCCCTGCGCCTGGTACGTGGTCGCCGGCACCCACTTGACGTACCCGCCCCGGGTGATCGTGACGACCATGTCCTCCTCGCGGATCAGCGACTCGATGTCGATATCGCCCGCCGCGTCCTGGATCTCGGTGAGCCGCTTGCCGCGCTCACCCGAGCCGTACCGCGACTTCATCTCGTCGCAGTCGTCCTTGATCATGGTCGCGACGCGCGAGGGTGTCGCGAGGATGTCCTCGTAGTCCTCGATCTGCGAGACGACCTCGGTGTACTCCTTGATCAGCCGCTCGATCTCCAGACCCACGAGCTGGATCAGGCGCATCGAGCCGATCGTCTCGGCCTGCACGCGCGTCAGCACCACGCCGCCAACCGACTCCGCCGCCTCGAGCCGCGTGACCAGCCGCCGCGGGAGGTCGCTGTAGGCAGGATGGTTCGGCGCGATGCGGTAGCGGCGCTCCATGAGCTTCTGGATCGCCTCCTCGCGCGTGCGGCTCGACCGGATCAGCTTGATCACCTCGTCGATATCGGTGACCGCGTAGATCATGCCCTCGAGCACATGGGCGCGCTTCTTCGCCTCGCGGAGCAGGTGCTCGGTCCGGCGGCGGATCACCTCGACGCGGTGATCGATGTAGCAGCGGATCAACTCCTTGAGCCCCATCGTCCGCGGCTGGCGGTTCACCAGCGCGATGTTGATGATGCTGAAGGTCTGCTGCAGGGGCGTCGCCGAGTAGAGCTGGTTCTCGATGACCGCCGGGTCGGCGCCCTTCTTCAGCTCCACCACCACCCGCGTCTGTGCGTTGCGGCCCGACTCGTTGCGGACGTCGGCGATCTCCTTGAGCCGCTCTTCCTTCACAGCCTCGACGATCTTTTCAACCAGCGTGTTCTGGACGAGGCTGTACGGGATCGAATCGATCACGATCTGCTGCTTGCCCGACTTGAGATCCTCGACGTGGCACTCGCCGCGGACCGTCACGCGCCCGCGCCCGTGCTCGTAGGCCTCAAGGATGCCGCGGCGACCGAGGATCACGCCGCCGGTCGGGAAGTCCGGGCCCTTGACGCCGAGCCGCGTGACGTTGCCGTCGTCGTCGGTGACATCCGACATCAGCTCGAGCAGCGGGATGTCCGGGTTGTCCACCGTGCGGACGATCGCGTCGAGGATCTCCGCCGGGTTGTGCGGGGGCAGGCTCGTCGCCATACCCACGGCGATACCCATGCCGCCGTTGATGAGAAGGTTCGGGAACTTGCCCGGCAGCACCGTCGGCTCCTGCAGCCGGTCGTCGTAGTTGGGCTGGAAATCGACCGTGTCGAGCTTGAGATCCGCGAGCAGATCCAGCGCCGACTGGTGGAGCCTCGCCTCGGTATACCGCATCGCGGCCGGCGGGTCGCCGTCGATCGAGCCGAAGTTGCCCTGCGGATCGACCAGCGGCACGCGCATCTTCCACCGCTGCGCCATGCCGACCATCGTCGGGTAGATCACGCTCTCGCCGTGAGGGTGGTAGTTGCCCGAGGTATCGCCGCAGATCTTGGCGCACTTGAGGTGCTTCTTGCCCGGGCGCAGCCCGAGGTCGTTCATCGCGACGAGGATGCGCCGCTGCGAGGGCTTGAGACCGTCACGGACATCGGGCAGCGCCCGGTCCATGATCGTGCTCATGGCGTACGTCAGGTAGCTGTCCTGCAGCTCCCGCTCGATCTTCAGATCGACGATCCGCCCCGCGCCGACATCGCCCGGCGCGCTCTCAACAGGCTGACTGGATTGATCGTCCGGAGGCGGCGTTTCGGCCATAAATCAAGGGCTCCTGAGCTCTCCCCCTCGCGGCAGAGCATGGCCCTGATTCTAGGCGAGATCGCCGCGCCGATCACCAAACCAAAGCGGCCGCGCCCCCCTCGGGACGCGGCCGCCATGAAGTCCAAATCTGCCTGCCAGACAGGCATTAATCGACGTCCAGAGCCACCGAAAGGCGAGCTTGCAGGTCTGCCACGTGCGCCTTTGTCGCGTCGTTCAGACGCCCACGAAGCCCGCCCAGCTCAGCCTGCAGATACGCCAACTCCGCCCGCGCGAGGGCTGGGCGATCCGAATCCGACGCCGGATCCTCGATCACGCTCGCCAGCGTGTCCACGTAGGACCGCTGCAGGTTGCGGCGGTAGACATCCACGTCCTCGCCCGCCATCAGCTCCTCGAAAACGCCATCCGTCAGGTCGCGCATCATCTCGCTCGGCGTGTACGCGCCGCGGCCGACCATCTCGGCGACCTCGGCCATCCGCTTCACGACCGAATCGGCCGTCAGCGCCCGCAGCACGCCCCGCTGCTGCCCGAGGACGGCGTCCTGCACGCCCTGCCCGGTCAGCCGCATCACGATGTCCTCGGGGATGAAGACCGGATCGACCTTGAACGCGTTGTCGAGCAGGAACTCCACCGCCTCGCGCTGCTTATCCGCATCGAGCGGGAAGTACCGCCGGTCGGCGTCGCCGTAGTACAGGTTGACCTTCTCGACCGCGCCCACGACCTTCGCGACGTGGCCCATCTCGCGGCGCCACTGGCCCAGCACCGCGCGCCACATGTCGTTGAGCACCCGGTAGTCCTCGCCCTCGCGGCTCGTCGCCTCGACGAGGTAGCCCATGATCCGCTCGAGGTTCTTCAGACCTAGCTCCGTCGCGGCGACCGCGTCGTTGCCCAGGTCCTCCGTCTGCGTCGTGTGGTCCGTGGGCTCGCCGCCCAGACCGCCCGCCCAGCGGAGCTTGGGGTCATCGATCTGCTGCTTGAGCAGCTCCTCGAGCTCGGCCTCCACGTCCGCGTCCTCATCGAACTGGCGGTAGCCCCACTCGATCGAGAACTTGTCGTACGGACCCACGCCCGGCATCAGAGCCGCGCCGTCGCCCGGCTGCGCGACGTAGTTGAACCGCGCGTAGTCCATGATCGAGGGCGCCGTGCCGTTCTCCTTCGTCCACTCGGGATCGCGGAGCTGGTCGATGGTGTACGCGCTCGACGACTTGAAGTTGTGCGGCAGGCCCAGCGAGTGGCCGACCTCGTGCGCGACGACGAACTGGATGAGCTCGCCCATCAGCTCGTCCGGCATCGGGATCCGCTGCGCCCGCTCGTCCATGGGCGAGGCCTGCACGAAGTACCAGTCGCGGACCAGCTTCATCACGTTGTGGAACATCCGCACGTCCGCCTCGAGGATCTCGCCCGTACGCGGGTCGTGCACGTGCGGGCCCTGGGCGTTGGGGACGGGCGACGCCATCCAGCGGATCGTCGAGATCCGCGCGTCCTCCGGGTCCCAGTTCTCGTCGTCCTCGGGGGCGTAGCGGCCCTCGATCGCGTTGGAGAACCCCGCGGCCTCGAACGCCGGGATCCAGTCGTCGATGCCCGCCTTGACATAAGGCTTCCACTTATCCGGCACCTCGGGTGAGACGTAGAACACGATGGGCTTGACCGGGTCCGACATCTCGGCGTCCGGGTCCTTCTTCTCCAGACGCCACCGCGTCGCGTAGCTCTTGGGCTGCGCCTCGTTGCGGCTGTCATCGCCGAAGTCGGTGAAGTCCACGTTGAAGTAGCCCACGCGGTCGTCGTACTCGCGCGGCTCCATCGGGTCCTCGGGCAGCAGCACCATCGAGTGGTGCACCACCGCGGTCATGCCGCTGGAGAAGCGCGACGCGTTGCCCTCGAGGTTGTAGCTCGCGAAGACCTTGACCTCGATGTTCTCCGGGAAGCTCTTGACCTCCTCGACGAACGTGCGGCTCGAATCCATCCCGCCCGCGCGGAGCGTGCGGCGGACGCTGAACTCGGGGACGTCCTTCGTGAAGATGCCCGTCACGTCGATCACGACCGACTGGTCCTTGCCGAACGCGGCCACGTCGAAGGCTTCGATCACCGGCGCGAGCGACGACTCCTCAACCGACAGCGAGATGCCGTCGTCAGGGTCGGCGCTCGAGCGGGCCTCGTAGCGGACGTTGCGGAGCAGGACCTTGTCCTCGCCGCGCCGCTCCCAGCGGACGACCGTGTCGCGGGCCGACCAGCCGGCGAAGCTGAAGCCCGTTGTGGTCTGGTCCACGGTCGTGACCCAGACGCACGGCTTGTCGAAGGCGTCGGGCGAGATCTCGTAGTAGAGCTTGTCGCCCACGATGTGGGTCGTGAACAGGCCTTTGTCGGTCACCGCGTCCTCGGTGATGACCTCGTCGTACTTCTTGATCTTGCTGCCGCCGCCGCCGCGCGACTGCGCGACCGCGGGCTGGACGGCAAGACCGGCGGCGGTCGCGATCGCGAGCACGAGTCCGAATCGATTCAGTTTCATTCTGATCCCCTTCTGTTGCTTCCCAAACCAATCTCGAACAGTACGCCCCGCCGCGCGGATCGCCGCACGCCTGGCGCGGACCCTCCACCGGGCCCGGCGACGCCCCTGATCGGGCAGGTCGCCCTCGAAGTCCGAAAAACGAACCCCCTGTTCCTCCACCACCGACGCCGGCAACCGCGGTCGCCGCGGGTCCGAGAGCCCGCCGACTCTGAAACCGGGGTCTCGGATTTTCCTCAGTTCGCGTCGGTCGGCCCGGAAGTTGCCCCTTTGGGGGATGCAACTTGGCGGATCAGTCGTATCATCTCGCAGCCGTGCATGACGATTCGTTCATCTACCTCGACAACGCCGCGACGAGCTGGCCCAAGCCGCCCGCCGTCGCGCGTGCGATGGCCGAGTTTCTGGAGCAATCCGCGGGAAATCCCGGGCGCGGCGGTCACCTGCTCGCCCGACGCGCGGCGACGGTCGTTGAAGAAACCCGCGAGGCCCTCGCCGGCCTCGTGAAGGCGACCGACACCCGCCGGATGGTCCTGACCCACGGCTGCACGGACTCGGTCAACATCGCGATCCACGGCACGCTCGGGTTCCGGATGCGTTGCGCCCCGGACGTGAAGCCGAGCGTGGTGGTCTCCGCCATCGAGCACAACGCCGTCCTCCGGACGGTCTCGTGCTACGCGAACGAGGGCCGCGTCGAGATGCGGGTCGTCCCGTGCGACGAGGTGGGCCGCGTCGATCCGCAGGCGATGCTCGACGCGTGCACGGAGTGCACGGCCCTGGTGTGCCTGAGCCACGCCTCGAACGCGCTCGGGACCTTTCAGGACGTCGAGACCGTGGGCCGCGGGCTCCGCGAGGTTGCGCCGCACGCGCTGTTCCTCGTTGATGCCGCCCAGACGATCGGCCACGTCGAATTCGATGTCGAAGCCGCGGGCGTGGACCTGCTCTCCATCGCGGGCCACAAGGGCCTGCTCGGTCCGACCGGCACGGGCGGGCTGTACGTCGGCGAGCGGGCGTACTCCGAGGAGCCCGACGCGCCGAAGCTGTTCTGCATGCGGCGGGGCGGCACGGGCATCGCCGCCCCGGGCACCGAGATGCCAACGGTCCTGCCCGACGCGCTCGAGGCGGGCACCGCCAACGCGGTCGGCTTCGCGGGCCTGCTCGCGGGCATCGCGAGCAAGCGCCCCCAGCACCACGACAACGAGATGCGTCAGACCCGGCGGCTCATCGAGGCCCTCGACGCGATGCCGGGCGTGACGCGCTACGGGCTCGATGCGAACGAGGAACGGACCGCCGTCGTGCTGTTCAACATCGAGGGCCACCACCCGCGCGAGGTCGCCGACATCCTCGATAAGCGGCACTCCATCGCGGTCCGCGGCGGCACGCACTGCGCCCCCATCGCCCATGAGGCGATCGGCACGGGCGAAGCGGGCGCCGTCCGCGCGAGCCCGGGCGTCGGGACGAGCGATCAGGAGACCAACACGCTCGTGCGCGCGGTCGAGCAGATCGCGGCCGCGAAGACGACCGCCTGAGTTTGACTTTCAGCGCAAAGAAAGAGCCCGGGGATGGGGATCCCCGGGCTCTGTGTGTTGTTTGAGTTGTTGGACGGACTCTTACTTGTCGTCCACGAGCTCGAGTCCCATGTTCTCGCCCTTCTCCGTCGCCGGGACACCCTCGACGAGCCAGACCGGCGCGGGCGCGTCCATCAGGTAGTGATCGAAGAACTGCTGCATGCGGACCGACCAGTCCTTCTGGTTGTGCCGCTGGCGGAGGCCGTGCGCCTCGCCGTTGTAGTTGAACATCCACGCGGGCTTACCGAGGCGGCGCATCGCGTTGAAGATCTCGATGCCCTGATACCACGGCACCGCGCCGTCCTCGTCGTTGTGCAGGATCAGCAGCGGCGTGTCGATCTCGTCCGCGCGGAACAGCGGCGAGTTCTCGATGTAGTGCGAGGGCTTCTCCCACAGCGTCGCGCCGATGCGCGACTGCGTCCGCTCGTACTGGAACTGACGCACAAGACCCGAGGCCCAGCGGATGCCGCCGTACGCCGAGGTCATGTTCGAGACCGGCGCGCCCGACTCGGCAGCCGCGAACATGTCGGTCACGGTCACGAGGTGCAGCGACTGGTACCCGCCCCATGAGTGGCCCTGGATGCCGATGCGATCGGGATCAACAAAGCCCAGCTCGATCACGCTCGTCACGCCCGGCAGGATCGCCGACTCGGCCGACCGGCCCGGGAAGCCCTCGCGGTACGGGATGTCCGGCTTGAACACCACGTAGCCGCGGGACACATAGAACGAGGTGTTGATCGACGCGCGGGCCGGTGCCGGGGCCTCGTAGCCGTGCAGCCGGTCCGAGAGCCGCTCGTAGAAGTACACCATCATCGGGTACTTCTTGTCCGGGTCGAAGTTCTCCGGCTTGTAGAGGATGCCCTGCAGCTCCTCGCCGTCAGCGCTGATCCACTCGTGCAGCTCGGCCGTGCCCCAGAGGTACTCATCCTGCTGCGGGTTGATGTCCGAGAGCTGTCGGAAGCGGTCCATTGCTGTCGTGGTGTGGTACAGGTTGGGCGAGTTCTCGAAGGTCTGCCGCGTGACGATCAGATCGTCGGTGTCTTCTGCCTTTTCGACACCCGAGAGCCGCTCATCGATCATGATGATCTCGCTCGGCAGTATGTCGGCGGTGAGCGAATCGGTGAAGTAGCCCGACTGCTTGGTCTTCTCGCCGAACGCGCTGAGCAGCATGTCCTCGGACGGGTCGATTGTGTCCTGATCGCGGTCGAGCGACGCGTAGCGGAGGCGGATCTCGTTCTCGCGACCGAACTCCTCGGTGATGTTGACCGAGCGGCCGCGACCATCGGGATCGATCTCCCAGATGTCGTAGCGGTCGTAGATCAGGATCGACTCGTCATCGTCGGTCCAGCCGGCCGTGCCGTAGGGACGCGGCACCGAGGGCGTGTCGTGCAGCTCGTTGAAGACCGGGTACGGGATGTCCTCGTTGAGGATCGTCGGGTCCTTGCCGTTGATCGCGCCCTGGACCGAGACGCAGTAGAGCTCTTCCTTCTCGCCGCTGTCCCAGACGAGGTATTCCGAGTTCGGCGAGAGCCGCATGCCGAAGCCGAGGTGCCGCTCGAGCACCTTCGAGGCGTATCCCGTCCGCACGTCGATGACGTACGAATCGACGTAGCCGGGCGTCGCCCACGAGTCCTCGATCGCGTACGGAACGTCAGTATTCGCGACGGCGTAGTCCGCGTCGCCGTCAGAGCCGATGATGACCGACGGCATGTCCTCGTTCGCGAGTTGCACGATCGCGTTGCGCTCCTCGAGCAGGACGACCGCGGTGTAGCTGCGGTCGCGCTCGCGGCTCGCCTGCAGGAGCTGCTGCGGCTGGAGCCGCGCATCCTGCCAGTGCCAGATATCAAGCTTGACCTTCGGCTCGTCGTCATCCTCGGCGTCTTTGTCCTCTTCGGGCTCGATCTCGGGACGCGGCTGCGTGCCGAAGATCACCCGCTCGCCCGACTCGCTGAAGCGCGGCGATGGGTTGTCCGCGACCCACCAGCCGACGGGGATCCCGCGGTCACCCTCGGCGGCGATCGACGCCGCGCCGCGGTCACCCGCGGTCCAGGCGTAGAGGCTGTAGCCGCGCTCGTCGTTGTCGAGTTCCTGGTCGAGATCGCGGTCCGTCAGGAAGAGCAGGCGGTCACCCTCCTCGCTGAACGCGAGCGACTTGTAGCGGCCCGCGCCCGACGCGATCTGCACCTCGAATCCGAGCGTGGTGTCCACGATGTAGACGCCGTCGTTCTCGTCGTCGGGCGTGCGGGCGATGAACGCGAGCTTGCGGCCGTTCTCGTCGAACTCGTAGTCGGTGACGTAGTCGAACCGGACCTGCCCGCCCGTCTCGAGGCGGTGCAGGATGAGCGTGGTGCCGAGACCCCGCTTCTTTCTCTTCTTGTCGCCGTCGTCGGCCTCGTCCTCGTTCTCCTCGGCGTTGCGACGCGCGGGCTGGTCCGGCTGGTTCCAGGACCAGCCGCTCTGGTCGTTCCATGAGAAGCCTGCCGAGCCGTTCGACCCGGCAGAACTCGCGGCGGCGGCCGCGGGCTTGTCCTTCTTGTCCTTCTTCTCTGGCTCTTCCTCGAGCAGGATCGCGACGACGCCCTCCTCCTCGTTCGGGATCGCGTACGACTTCACGCGTTCGATGACGGTGATGTCGCCCGTCGCGAGGTCGAGGACGTGCAGCGCCTGCTTGTCGCGCTCGCCGACCGGGACCTTGTCTTTGCGCTGCTGCTTGACGACCTCGTCATCGGGCTGGACGAGGACGAGCGCGTGCGACGAGTCGTCGCTGAAGCGGACGTTGCGCCCGCGCTCGAAGCGGTACTCCTCGCGGCCCTTGGTCTGGCGGACAACGACGGTGTTGTCGCCGTCGCCCGGGGCGATCGTGTACGCGGCCCATTGGCCGTTGGGGCTGATCGAGGTCCCGGCGAGGCGGTTCCAGATGTCGTAGACGTCGTGGTCGAGCGGCTTCTTGGCGCTCGCGGTCGAGGTCGTGCCGGCGGCCGCGGTCAGCGCGGCGGTCTCGGCGGTGGTTGTCTCGGCAGAATCCAGGTGCGTCGTCTGCGCGAGCGCTGCGAATGGAATCGCGACGATCGCCAGCCCGGCCGTGAACAAGCGAGCCATGCTCGGTCCCTCCAGATCAAGAAAAGGTGGCAGTGCGTCCTCCAGCCTAGCGGAACCGCGAGGATCCGCAAGAGCGAGGATTACGACGCGACCGAGCGGTCAACCGGGACCTCGGGGTCCGGTTGCGGGCGGGTCTCGATCATGTCTGCTGCCACGTCGGACGCCAGACCGGATGCCAAACCGGACGCCAGATCCTGGTTGATCTGATCGAGGAACGCCTGGGCCTGCTCGCGGGGCATCGCCCTGACGTAGGCCGAAACTCGCTCGGCGAAGGGCGTCGCCCCGGGGGTGTCGTCCGTTCCCGAGACGTTCAACGCCGCCCGGTGGCACTCGATCTCGAACTGCTCGACGCGAGCGAAACGGAACCGCTCGGCTTCGGCCGCTGCGCTTTCGCCGAGCAGGGCGGCGCCCTCGCGGTCGGTGATGAGTGCCGTGAGCCGCCCCGCGATGGCGGCCGCGTCGGGCTCGGCGAGCAGGCCCGTCTCGCCGTGGGCGATGAGTTCCGAGGCGCCGGGCGCTGCGACGGCGACGATCGGCGTGCCGCAGGCCATCGCCTCGAGCAGCGCCCGCGGGTGGCTCTCGAACTCCGACGCCTGCACGAACGCCGTGCACCGACGCATCCGATCGAAGAGCGCCTGCTGGTCGAGGTTGGACTCTAAGATCGTCTCCGTGCCCGTGGCTGTTGCCTGTTCCTCAAGGCTCCGGCGGAGCGGACCCTCGCCCACGATTCGCACAACGGGCTCGATGAGCGAGGTGTTGGCGATCTGCGCGGCCGCGTCGATCACGCGGTCGACACGCTTGGTCTCGACGAGCCGCGCGACGCACAGGATCTCGGCGGGCTCGCGCAGGACCGTCGGGTTGGGCTTGGCGGCGCTGGGCACGAAGCTCGGGACGATCCGGAACCGCTCTCGCGGGATGCCCAGTTTCCAGGAAAGGTCGGACGCCATTGCCTGGGTCGTGGTCGCGATCAGGTCCGCTGCGCGGCAGAGCCTCGCCTCGGTCTCGGAGGCCGCGAGCGCACTGACAGACTCGGGGCCCTCGGCGAGCGTCTCAAACCGCGACCAGCAGAACCCGCCCCGAGCCACCAGAGCCGTGCGCACACCGGCGGCCCGGAGCGCCCACGCGGTCCTGACCGCCGCCTCGCCTGACCACATTTGGTTTGTCGTCACCAAGGCCGACGCCGAGCCCCGGAGCAGGTCCGCGACGCGGGCGGCGGCGAACCCGTCGAACGCCTCGGGGCTGAGGCCCCGGCTGTTGGTCACAATATCGAGCCGGTCATCGATCGCCTGGATCCGCGATCGGACGTCCTCGCGGCCGGGGGACACGATGACCACGCGGCTGTACCGGGCGAGGTGGCGCTGCGCCATAAGGAGATCGCGCTGGAGCGACCGGGCGTCCGTCGGGGTCCTGGACCCGAGGACGAGGATCAACGCATCCGCAATGGAGCCGCGGACTTCCATGCCATTCAGTTTCGGGACAGTTCCGCGATCGGCCGCACAATGCACGGTTTGTCCACAAAGAAATCACACCGAGAATCCACCTGAACGGGGCCTCACCGCACCTCCACTCCACGGCGCACGGCGTGCGCCGGATCTGGATGATTGCGGGCAAGCCCCGCCCGCTCGAAAGTGGGTGTTGCGAGGCCGACTGTCCGATCATCCGGCCCATGGTCAGGACGCGTCCGGCGCTGAGTGTGCTTCTTCCTATCAGACCGGCGCGTCTCGATTCGGCGCACTTCCGCGAGGCCGCGGAGTCGATCCGCCAGCAGACGTTCGCCGACTTCGAGATCATCGTCATTCTCGACGGGACCTCGGACGACGCGATCTCGCGGGTGACCGATGTCTTCGGCGGCGACCACCGGCTGCGATTCGTCGATGAGCCACGCTCCAACATCTCCGTCGGGCTGAACCGCGGGCTCGAGACGGCGCTCGCACCGCTGTGCGCGCGGATGGACGCCGATGACGTCTCGGAGCCGCACCGCTTCGAGACGCAGGTCGCGTTCATGCGCCAGCACCCGGAGATCGCGGTGCTGGGGTCTGCGTTCGCCCGGATCGACGAGGCCGGGGCGAAACTGGAGACGGTTCGCCCGCCGACCGACCCGCGCGAGATGCAGTGGAAGCTGCTGCTGGGCAACCAGATCGCGCACGGCTCGGTCGTCATGCGCCGCGACGAGGTGATCGCGGCGGGCGGGTACGACGAATCGCAGGACCGCGCGCAGGACTACGACCTGTGGCTTCGCATGGCGGGCTCGGTCGCTGCGGTTAATGAGGTGCTTTACCGCTACCGCGCGCGCACGACGGACCGACATCCACGCCGGACGCACGACCAGGCATTGGTCGCGGCGCGGTCCATGCGTCAGGCGTGGGCCCGGCTCTCGGCGGACACGACGGAGAACGAGACGGCTGAGCGGATCCTCGCGGAGTTGCTCGCGACGGGCCGCTGTGATCTGGGCCGGCTCGAGGCGGCGATGACCGAACGCCCGAACGCGACGGAACTGATCGCGCTGCTGTTTGCACGCGCGGAGGCGTCGTCGGTGCGGGCAGCGCCGGAGTCGGCGTTTGCGCGCGCACGGCGAGCGTTGATCCGCGAGCGCACGGAGCGGCTCGGCGAGATGGGGTGCGGCGGGATCTGGCTGTGGGGTGCGGGGCGGCACACCGAGGCGCTGCTTGCCAATCCGGAGGACTTCGCGGTGCCGGTGCTCGGTGTCGTTGATGATTTCACCGCGGGATCGCGGGTCGGCGTGTTCGACGTGGTGCACCCAGGCGTGCTCGCGGCGGGTGATGACGTGCTGCTCTCGAGCGACTGGGCCGAGGGCGTTCTGTGGGAAGCGAGCGCGGCCGCCCGGGCGCGGGGTGTTCGTGTGCACCGGCTGTACGCGGACTCCGAGGATGAGGCGGCGATCACGGTGGCGCGGCGGTTCCCCGCTCGCGTGCGGAGGGTGGTGTGATGACTGAGTTGAGCGTGATCATCCCGACCCGCGGCCGGCCCGAGCGGCTTCGCGCGTGTCTGCGATCGCTCGCAGAGATCCGTGATGAGGCGGAGATCGAGGTGCTTGTCACCGTCGATGGCGCTGCGAAGCAAGAGCGAGACGTCGCGGACGAAGTACTCCGCGGCCAGGTGGACTATGTCGTGCTCGATGGGCCTGCATCGGGCCCGGCTGCGGCGCGGAATCGGGCTATCACGGCGGCGACGCGGCCGATCACGCTGCTGCTCAACGACGACGTGGTGTGCCGACCGGGGCTGCTCGCCGAGCATGCGAGCGCCCATGATGAGGCGAAGCGACCCGCGATGATCTTGGGCTCGGCACCTTGGGCGATCCGGGCGGACGACCGGTTGTTTGATCGGATGGTGCGCGAGACCTCGACGGTGTTTTTCTACGACCAGATGGTGGGCGAGCAGCGCGGCCATCGGATGCGCGACTGGGGCTTCCGGCACGGCTGGACGCTGAACTTGTCGCTGCCGACCGAGCTCGCGCGCGGGCTCGGGTTCAGCGAGCGGATGCCGCGGCCCGTGTACGAGGATCTGGAGTTTGCGTATCGGGTGCGTGAGACAAGCGGCGCGCCGGTCTTGTTCCGGCCCGACGCGGAGGTCGTGCACCACCACTGGTACGAGCCCGAGGAACTGTTGCGGCGCGACGTGCTGCTGGGGCATCAGGCGCTGGCGCTGGCGGACGTGAACCCAGAGTGCGCGAAAGAGATGTTCGGACGGAAGCTCGGCGGGCAGACGGAGCACCGGTTCGCGCTGCAGTATGTCAGCCGGCAGCGGTCTCTGGCGGTGCGATCGGCTCGGCTGCTCGGTCGTTCTGTGTCGATCGGGGGCGGCGAGGCGGGTACATTCGCGCTGGAATCGCTTTATGAGGCGTCGCTGCACGCGCGGCGGTGGTGCTGGCACGCCGGGCTGCTGGGTCATCTCGAGGGGTGCACGCCGGACGAGCAGATCCCGGAGGTGGCGGAGGTGCTGCTCGCGGCGAAGGAAGCCACGCAGCGGGTCAGGCCCGAGATCCCGCTCCATCGGCTTGGGGTGCCGGCGTGAGCGCGGCGGCCGATGCCATCCGGGGCGCGATCGCGGAGATCTACGAGCGTGGGTCCATCCCGACGCGCAGCGGCGGTCGATGGGATGTCTTCCCGACCGGGACGAGTCTCGAGGCTGCCCGGGCGCTGCATGATCTGGTTGTCGACACCGGTGCAACGCGGACAATCGAGACGGGGCTTGGGCTCGGGCTTTCGGCGGCGGCGATCGGCGAAGCGGTGCTGCGGTCGGGCGACCCGGATGCACGGCACACGATCATCGAGCCCTTCCCACACAGCTTCGACTATGCCGGGACGGATCTGGTCACGCGGCTCTCGGAGACGTGCCCGATGCGTATCTTCGATCGGTCGTCGCATGTGGTGCTACCGGAGCTTCTTTCGGCGGGCGAGCGGTTCGGCTTCGCGTACATCGATGGATCGCACCAGTTCCACGGGGCGTTGATCGATCTGATGTACTGCCTGGAGATGCTCGAGCCGGGCGGGCTGTGTGTGATCGATGATCACTGGATGCCCGCGGTGATGAACGCGGTGTCGTATGTCGAGGTGAATCTCGGTGTGGAGCGGGTGGCGACGCCTGTGAAGGACTTTCTGGTGCTTCGGCGTCCGGACGTGTTCCCGCCGAAGCGGCGGTGGGATCACTATGAGGACTTCGTTCTACGGACGGTTAGTTCCGAAGCCTCCTGCGAGATCGGGACGCACACCGCGCGGGAGACGGCGTGAGCGCGGCGGTCCGGGTGATCGTGCCGATGTTCGACTCGGCGCGGACCGTGGGCGAGACGCTGCGGAGTCTTGAGGCGCAGACGTTCCGCGATTGGCGATGCGTTGTTGTGGACGACGGTTCGACGGATGACGGGCCGGAGAATGTCCGCGAGTTTGCCTTGCGCGATGCTCGGTTTGAGATGATCCGCAAGGCGAACGGTGGGCTGGCGTCGGCTCGGAACGCGGGTCTTGAGGTCGAGGGGACGGAGCGTTTCGTTCACTTTCTCGACGCTGATGACTGGATGGAAGGGGACGGGCTCGGCGTTCTGGTGGAGGCGCTCGAGTCGAGTCGGGATGGGGCCGCGGCTGGCGGCGTGATCGTGCGGGATGATGCCGGGTCGGAGATCGCTCGCCGCGAACCGCCCGAAGGTAGCTTTGGGCTCTTCGAGCTTCGGTCGATGGCGACGGTTGTGACGCACGCGCAGCTGTTCCGGCGTGAGGCGATCGGGGCGTTTCGGTTCGATGAGTCTCGGCGGCGCGTCGAGGACTACGAGCTGTGGTTTCGGCTCGCGGAGTCGGGACTGACCTGGGCGACGACGGATCGCGCGGTGTGCGGCTACCGGATGCGTACCGGGAGCATCAGCTCGTCGTTTGAGTCGATGATGGAGCACACGCTTGCGGTGCTTGGTGAGTCGCGGCGGCGGTGTCCCGGCGTGGCGACACCTGACAACGCGATGGTTGATGCGGGGGTGCAGTGGAACTGGGCGACGCGGCGGGCGATGGTGTCGCCCGGCGAAGCCGAGGCCGCGGCGGGGATGCTGCGGCGGGGTGATCCGGTGGTTTCGGCGGTGACGGCTGCCCGGGCTGTGGTTGATGCGGCGGTGTTCGGGCTGGCTCGGTGTCCGTCGGAGATCGAGGGGTCGCTTCGGGATTCGGCGATGGCGTGGTGGCGGGTTGCTGGCAGCATTGTGGAGTTGCCGGATGGATTCGCGGCCGAGGCGGAGCGGGCGCTGGGGGATGCGATTGCCGGGCCGGAGGTTGTTGCGAGCCGGGTGCTGGATCGGGCGATCGGTGGCGGAGAGCACGGGCGGGTGCGGCTGATCGGGTACGGGCAGAACGGGCGGCGGCTTGCTCGGGTTGCTCGGGGGCGTGGGGTGGAGGTTGTGGTGCGGGATGACCGGGCGGTGGTGATGGCGGAAGCCGGTGTTTCGGTGGAGCCGATCTCGGGGCCGCTGGATGACGGGACGCCGACGATCGTGACGCTCTCGGACGACGGTGCGTTGCTGGATCGGCTGCGCGGGATGGGCGCTGACGTGGGGTCGCTGGTCCGGTGGTGCGCGTCCTGAGCGCAGCGGGTGCGCACGGGGTGCGGACTTCACGCGGGGATGGTGGGATCGCCGATCTGGCGGCGAAGACGGACTTTGGAGGGGCGCATGGACGTGCCGCAGGGATACAGCAACGCGCGGTGCCTGGCGATCATCCCCGCACGCGGGGGGTCGAAGGGCGTGCCGCGGAAGAACCTCGCGTCGCTCGGCGGGCGGGCGTTGATCGAGCACTCGATCGGGCATGCGATCGACGCAACGTGCGTGGATGCGGTCATCGTGACGACCGACGACGCAGAGATCGCGTCGGTGTCGCGGGCGGCGGGTGCGGAGGTTGTGACCCGGCCCGCGGAACTCTCCGGGGATCTGGCGTCGAGCGAGTCGGCGTTGATACACGCACTGGATGTGCGCGCGCAGGCGGGTGCTGCGGATCCTGAGTCTGTTGTCTTCCTGCAGGCGACGAGCCCGCTTCGGGATCGCGGTGACATCGATCGTGCCGCGGCACCGGTGCTGTCCGGTGAGGCGGACTCGGTGTTCAGTGCGTGCGCGTTCGATGGATTGATCTGGGACTTCGAGGATGGGCGTCCGACGCCCATAAACTACGACCCATTGCAGCGGCAGATGCGGCAGCGGATGCCGGATCGGGTGCTGGAGAACGGATCGATCTACGTCGTGCGGACCTCGGTGCTGCGCGAGACGGGGTGCCGGCTCGGCGGGCGTGTCGCGGTGCACCGGATGCCGCGGGAGCGGTCGCTTCAGATCGACGACCCGGGTGACCTGGCGTTGTGCGAGGCGATGCTGGCGGTCGGGTCGCAGCCGGGGAGGGACGCGGCATGAGCGAGTTGAAGCTAGCGGTCATGCAAGGGCGGCTTTCGCCTCCCTGGAGCGGACGGTTCCAATCGTTCCCGGTTGAGTCATGGGCGGAGGAGTTCGGCCGAGCGGTTGTCGCGGGGATCGACGGGATCGAATGGATCCATGATGAAGCGGGGCTGAGCGTGAACCCGCTGCTGACCGGCTCGGGCCGGCTCGAGATGACGCGGCTGATCCAGCAGTCGGGCGTGGCGGTGCATGGGTGCTGCCTTGATCTTTTTATGGAACGGCCGCTGCAGGAGACGAGCGATTTTGAGTCGTTCAACGCGGCGCTCGCGGCGTGCGCGGAGGTCGGCATCGAGCGAGCGACACTGCCGCTTGTTGATCGATCATCGGCAGCGCGGCTCTCGGATGACGAGGTCGCCGGGCTGCTCGAGGCGTGCGGCGAGGTCGGCGTGGACCGCGGCGTGCGGGTTGATGTGGAATTCGATCTTGATCCCGAGCGGGCAGCGACTGTGATGAGCCGGGTTGGTGATGTGGTCGGCGTGACGTACGACTCGGGAAACTCGGCGGGGCTCGGGTTTGAGATCGATGAGGAATTTGCGGCGTACGGCCAGTGGGTTCGGAGCGCGCATCTCAAAGACCGCGTGCGCGGCGGCGGGACGGTTCCTCCGGGTACGGGCGACGCGGATCTCCCGCGGTTCATGGACTTGCTTGATCTCGGGCGCGTTGATGGCTGGCTGACGCTTCAGGTCGCGCGCGACGTGGACGGTGATGAGGTCGCGTGGATTCGGACGATCGGCGAGCAGGTCCGCGCGTTGAACCGCGCGGCAAGATCACAGGCGGCGGCGTAGGGAGCACGATCGATGGACCTCGGCTTGAGCGATCGCGCGGCGTTGGTCACCGGGTCCACTAGGGGGATCGGCCGCGCGATCGCTGAGGTGCTTGCCCGCGAGGGCGCGAAGGTCTGTGTCTGCGGGCGTGGTGCTGAGAGCGTTGAAACCACCAAGGCCGAGCTCAGATGCGCTGGCTTTGCTGCTGACCTGACGCAGGAGAACGCAGCGGCAGATCTTGTTGAGTGTGCGAGCGCGGCGATCGGGCCGATCGATGTGATCGTCGCGAACGTTGGGAGCGGGCGTGGTCCGCTGACGCCCGTTGCGGGCCGATCGGCGTGGCGGGACGCGTTCGAGACGAACCTGTGGTCGGCGATCGAGATCGTCGAGGCGGCGCTACCCGGGATGCTGGTGCGGGGGCATGGGTCGATCGTGCTCGTGGGGTCGATCGCCGGGCTCGAGGATCACGGGGCGCCGCTCCCCTACGGCTCGGCGAAAGCAGCGGTCGCGAGCTACGCGGCGGGGCTCGCCCGGCGGGTCGGTGGCGAGGGCGTCCGGGTGAACTGCGTGGCACCGGGGAACGTGATGTTCCCAGGCGGGCGCTGGGAGGAGCTGCGCGAGTCGGACACAGACGGCGTTGATCAGATGATTGAGCGTGAGGTGCCGATGAACCGGTTCGCGTCGCCCGAGGAGATCGCGTCGGTCGCGGCGTTTCTTGCCTCAGACAGAGCGTCGTTCGTGACAGGACAGACGCTCGCGGTGGACGGCGGGCAGACGAGGAGCTTGCGATGACGACGGCCGCGACGGGAACTCGGGATGCGGTGAGCGTGGACGCGGTGCGCGCGCCGGCGACGTTCGACCTGCGCGGGCGGCGTGCGGTGATCACGGGCGGCGCGGGGCTGCTCGGGCGTCAGCATGCTGCGGCGCTTTCCGAAGCCGGCGCGGAGGTCGTGCTGCTCGATCTTGACCGCGGCGGCGTGGAGTCGGCGGCGGGCGAGATCGGCGAGCGCTGCTCGGGCGTGGCGTGCGACATCACGGACGACAATCGGCTTCGCGCGGTTGCCGATGAGATCGGGTCGGTGGACATTCTGATCAACAACGCGGCCCGGAATCCGAAGGTCGAGGACGGCGGGAAGAACCTCTCACGGCTCGAGAACTTTCCGCTTTCGGAGTGGGATCGCGATCTCGATGTGGGGCTCAAGGGCGCGTTCCTGTGCGCGCGGGCGTTCGGCGAGGGGATGGCTCGGCGTGGGCGCGGCGTGATCCTGAATGTCGCTTCAGATCTTGGTGTGATCGCGCCGGATCAGCGGCTGTATCGCGTCGAGGGCGCGGCGGATAACGAGCAGCCGGTGAAGCCCGTTACGTACTCGGTTGCAAAATTCGGGCTCATCGGACTGACGGTGTACCTGGCGACCTACTGGGCGGACAAGGGCGTGCGTGTGAACGCGATCAGCCCGGCGGGCGTGGCGAATGGGCAGCCCGCGGGGTTTGTCGAGCGGCTGGCGTCGCGGATCCCGATGGGTCGCATGTGCCGCGCCGAGGAGCTGCGGGGCGCGGTGCTGTTCTTGTGCAGCGACGCGTCGAGTTACATGACCGGGCACAACCTCGTGCTCGACGGCGGGAGGTCGATCTGGTGACGACGCTGACATCAACCACGGACGTTTCGCGGGCGCAGGCGTCGCCCTTCGCGGCGGCGTCGCTGTTCTCGCTCGAGGGGCGGACGGCGGTGCTCACCGGTGCGTCAGGCTTTCTGGGCCGGGCGATGGCGCGGGGGCTTCTTGCGAACGGGGCGCGGCTTGTTGCCCTCGGAAGGTCCGAACGTCTTGCGGGTGAAGCCGCCAGCTGGCGCGGCGAGTTCGGCGAGGATCGCGTGGTTGATCATCGTCTCGACATGGACGACGGTGATGAGCTCTCGGATCGGCTCATGCAGATCGCGGCGACGGAGCGGGTGGACGTTCTCGTGAACAACGCGCACGACCTCGGGCCCGCGACGGGGTTCAACGATCCGAGTGGTCGCATCGAGAGCGACGAAGCGCTGGCGGCGATCGAGCGGAATCTCGCGGCGGGCGTCGGCTGGGCGGCGGCGACGTGCCGTGTGTTCGGCGGGCAGATGCGGGCGCAGGGGCGCGGGTCGATCGTGAACATCAGCACGATGTACGCGAAGGTCGCGCCGGATCCGGCGTTGTATGAGGGCACGGAGTTCATGAACCCCGTGGGGTACGCGCCGTCGAAGGCGGGGCTTGAGGCGCTGACGCGGTACCTCGCGTCGTTCTGGGGTGCGGACGGCGTGCGCGTGAACGCGATCGCGCCGGGGCCGTTCTCGAATACCGAGGATCAGACGGCGAACAGCGTGGACCCGGATGACCCATTCCTGCTTCGGCTCAAGGAGCGGACGTGCCTTGGTCGCACGGGGCGATCGGGAGAGCTGGTCGGTGCGCTGTTGTACCTGGCGTCCGAGGCCTCGTCGTATGTGACGGGTCAGACGCTTGTCGTGGACGGTGGCTGGACCGTTCGCTGAGCATGGAGCAGTTGCTCGACCTGATCGGCGACGTTTGAAGCTGCGGTTCCGGTGTCGGCGAAGGCGGCCCAGTCTTCGGCGGCTCGCTTTGTTGCGGCGTTGTGTGTCGCTCGGAAGTGGCTTGGATCGGCGTCGAGTTCGGCGAAGATGCTGTCGAGATCGGTGCGTGTGCGCGCGAGCGGGAGGCCGTGGGCGGCCGCGTCTACGAGCCGTGGGAGGCTGCGCATGGAGTCGGTCTGCACGGTGATCACCGGTGTGCCGAGAAGGATGGCTTCGATCGCGGTCGTGCTGCTGAAGGTGAGGACGGCGTCGGCGGCGGCGAGGAGGTGGTGGAGGTTGAGGTTTGCGGGGGCGATCGGGACATCGGGGTAGCGCGTGTGGTAGTGGCTCGTGTCCTCCCGGGGGTGGATCTTGAGGACGAGTTGCGTCTTGGCGTTTGCTGCGGATGCTGCGACAAGGTCGAGGGCGTCTTGGGAGTTGTTCTGTGAAGTCCAGACGGTAATGGGACGCTTGGGATCGAGGTTGAGAGCCTTGGTTATCGCAGCTCGGTGCGCCAGGCGATCGGCTGCGATCGGTGCGAGCGTGTCCCAAGCAGGGTTACCGGTGATGACGAGTGTGTGCGGGTGTGTCGGAGCGCTGAGCTTGGCGTGGATGGTGCGGGCCTGGTCGGCTCCCCAGGCGCAGACGCGGTCGGCAGTGTTGAAGGGGCCGTCGTCGAGTTCGCGGAGGGGTTCGGATCCGAGGTTGCCGTGCGGGATGAGGAGTGTTCGGGCACCCTGCTCGGTTGCGGCGAGGTGGACGGCCCGCTCGAAGGCTCGGCGGAGGCGGACGGTGATGAGGACGCGCGGGTTGAGGGTTGTGAAGAGCTGACGGGCGGCGAGGGTTTGCTTGGCCGCATCGGCGAGGACGGTTGTGGTCATTGTCGCGATGTCGCGCTTCATCAGCGGCCAGACGTCGATGCCGAAGGGTCTGCAGAGCTCGGCCAGCCGCTGCTCATCTCGGATCGTTGCCTGCACGTCGGGTGCGAGCGACGTCAGTGATTCGGCGGCGATGACCCGGCACCCCTCGGACGCACGTCGGAGCAGGGCTGCCGGCGCGATGAGTGCCGTGGTATAGCCTCGCTCCATGCAGGCTTCGAGCGTCGGAATGATCGGGTTGAGATAGTTGGGCATCGAGGCGACGGCGACGATGTCAGCCTCGGAGCGTGATGAAGAGTCGGTGTTGCTCGGCGCGACGCCTATCTCATGCGGCTCGAAATTGGGGCTGGATGAGACGGGCGGGTACTTGGCTTCGAGAAGCCGGGCGATCTCGTTGCCGTCGAGCTCGCGGGCCCAGCGCCCCCCCCGCTGCTCGGCGGCTTGGCCCAGCGCGGCCTCGGCGAGACGGACATCGGGGAGGTCGTGAACGACCTCGATTGGATCATCCGCGAGTACGGCGTCGATCGCCCGGCGGACCTTGCCGGCGAAGACTGCCCGCTCGTAGAGGCACGCGTTGTAGCCGCAGAGCTTGTAGCTCCCGAGGTCGCCGGCGTTGATGCCTTCGGCTTCAATCAGGTGTTCGTCGGCGATGGCCTTCGCGATGCGCAGGGCTTCGATCGCGGCGGCGTCGTGTTCGGGCGGCTGCTGATCGACGAGCCGGCGGAGCTGTTCTCTGCCTTCGAGATCGAGAACGATCCGCTTCATGCGGTCAGCGGCAGCTCGGTCACGCGGACCTCGGCGATCGGCGTGCTGAGCTCGGCTCGCAGTTCGCCGTTTGCGCTGTCGATCTCGTTGCACGCAAACCCGAAGTTCCGCAAGAGGGCTTGGAGCGATTCGGCGTCGTAGCAGTTGCAGCGACGCGAGCCGCCCGGGCCGCGGGCATACATCCAGTCGGCGAAGAGGAGGTCGAGCGGGCGTTCGGGATCGGATGCGGCGTCGAAGAACGCGCGGTCGCCTCGTGCGCGGGCCTCTGCCGCGGCTCGCAGATCGGGCGCGGCGATGCGGAGCGCGCATCCCGGCGCGGCGATCCGCCGGAGATCGGTGAGGAACGCGTCGGTGCGGCGCGGATCGAAGAACTCGAGCGTATTGATGATCGAGATCGATCCGATGCTGGCGTCGGGGATGCCCGCGATGTAGGCATGCTCAGGTGAATGAATCTCAAGCTCGACGTTCACGGCGCGGCTCCGTCTACAGACGGCGCCCGGGCCTCGATGATGAGACTGAGTTCCGGTGAACGGTCAAACCCCGGCGTGCGGAGTTCCTCGTCGGTGCTCTTGTTGAACTTGGAACGCTCGATCTGCTCGAAGCCCGCGCGATCGAGCCACCATGTCAGTGATTGCTCTGTGAAGCTGTTGACGTGGCCGTTGCCGACGCTGGAGACGGAGTGGGCGAACGAGCGGATGAGCCCACCGATGGGTGTCGATGGGTCGTGGTAGGTGAGATCGACGCTCCGGAAGTAGCCGATGTCGCTGTTGAGGTAGGCGTCGAGCGCGAGAGCCATGTCGGGGACGAGCACGCGGAGCAGACCGTCCGGCTTGAGCACGCGGCGGATCTCGCTGAGCACGAATTCGAGGCGGTCGATCGGGACGTGCTCGAGTGTGTGCGACGTGAAGACGACATCGATGGAGCCGTCGGCGTAGGGGAGGGTGTCGGTGGCGATGTCGGCCTGGGTGTCGGCTCCGTCGCGGAGATCGACGACGTGCCAGCCGGGCAGACGGGGGTGGTCACCCTTCTGGCCGCCGAGGTTGAGCCGGGTTGGAACGGTGGTCGCGGTCATCGGATGGGGGATCGGCGGAGGGACGCGGATCGCTTGAGTCCGGGGCCGATCTGAGGGCGCAGGGGTTGCGCGGCGAGGGCTGGGGCTGGGGTGCGGCAACGGCCGACTTTGGATGCGGAGGTGACGGCTTTGTCGCAGATGCAGACCGTGAAATCAGCACCCGTTTGCGTGGAAGCGCGGCGCTGCTCGGACTGGAGCGGGCTTGCCGCGGCGGCCGGGCGTGTTGCGGGCGGCGATGATTCCGTCGGTGCACTCGGGACGCTCGCGACGGCGGCGGGGGCAGCGGGACTGCGGTCGCTGGCGCTCGCGGCTGTCGATCGGATGTCGGCTGCGGGAGCCGATCCGGCACGGCTTGCGGGTGCGCGTGCTCGGTTGATGGCGCTCCCTGATGAACGCGTGGACGCCGAGGAGCGCCTCGTGCGGGTGGCGATGGCGGTCGCGATGCTCGCGGAGCGTGGGGTGGACCTGCTTTCCGCGTTTCGTGGCTGGTATGAGTCCGCGCCGATCGTTGCTGAGGTCGATGGCGAGGTGATCGCGCGTGCGGATGATGCGGGAGCGGTCCACCGTGTTGGCTCCGCGATCGACGCGGTCAGGCGCGGGCTGATCGCGGTCGAGCATGACACGAGCGGTCCCGGTGTTGCGTCGGGGCCGTTGGTGGTTGGGTGTGAGTCGGAGACGATCGTGCTGCGCGCTGTGGCCGAGGCGACGGCGGAGGCCGCGGTGGGCTACACCCCCCGCCTGATCGCGGTGGCTCGGCGTGCGGAGGATTTCTTCGACGCCTTGCTCGCGGATCCGGATCCGGTTGGACTGGTTTCGATGCGGCGGGTCACGTTTGTTCTTGGTGATGATGCGGCTGAGCGGCTCGAGGCGGATCATCTCGGATCGATCGGGCGGGAGGCGCCGAAGGGGTACATCTCAAGCCCGGCGGGTGAATCGCTCGGGCATCAGCTCATGCCGGCGCTTGCTCGCGTCGCGAAGGCGCAGACGGCAGAGCTCGCGAAGCTCAGCGCGTCGCTGATTCACGGGCAACAAGATCCCGGGCGATTCGCCGAGCGGTATCGCGACGCCGGCGCGCGGCTCCGTGTGATGCTGATGAGCTGCCGGCACTCGACGTTTATCCGGCATTGGGCGGATGATCTCGCGGGGGCGTTGCGGCGGCTCGGGCATGACATGCTGGTGCACGAGGAACCGGGCGATCACGACCGGCTGACGTCGATATCGACGATGCAGGCGTTCGATCGGTACTCGCCGGACCTTGTCGTGTCGCCGAACCATCCGCGGGATCGGTCGCTGTTGCCCGAGGTGCCGTTTGTGTGCTGGGTGCAGGATCGGATGCCGCACTTGTTTGATCGCGCGGTCGGGCAGGCGCAGGGGCCGCTTGACTTGCTCGTCGGTCACTTTCACCCGAGCTTGTTCGAACTGTGGGGCTGGCAGCCTGGTCGCGGGCTGTACCTGCCGATCCCGGCGAGCCCGGAGAAGTTCTTCCGGTCGCCCGGGCCCACGTCGTTTGATCGCGACATCGTGTACGTCAGCCACCAGAGCGAGCATCCCGATGCGTTCCATGATCGCTTTCTTGGGCTAGTTGGTGATGACGAGGTCATGCGACGAGCGGTCGAGCTGTGCCGGACGCGGATCAATGATCGCGTGCGGAACGGTCGCGATCGGCGGAGTCGGGGGGGCGAGTTGACGTTCCGGCCCGAGCCGACGATCCCGGATGATTGCCTGCGTGAGGTCGCGGGGGCGGACGTTGATCCGCGGGCGATCGATCACCTGCGGACGATGTACGCGGCCCCGATGGCTGAGCGCGTGATCCGCCACGCGGCGCTGGAGCGGGTGGCGGCGCAGGCCGAGCGGCTCGGGCTTCGGTTCGAGCTGTTCGGGAACGGCTGGGAGGATCATCCGACGCTTTCGGGCAACGCGCGGGGCCCGGTGCCGCACGGCGATGCGCTCCGGCAGATCTACGGCGGATCGCGGCTGAGTCTGCATCTCTCGGCGCACACGAACGCGCACCAGCGCGTCGCGGAATGTGCGTTGTCGGGCGGGCTTGTCTTGCGGCAGGGGCCGAGTGTTGACGCGTGGTGGCACATGGTGGGTGTGTTCCAGTGGCTCATCAGAGAGACCAAGCCGGAGCACACCGAGGCCGACGGATCGGCGTGGCACATGCTGCCCGCGGACCAGGGGGCGGGGCTCCCGGGCTGGGTGCGGCGGCTGCGGCTGATGCGTCCGCGGCGGCGCGTGGAGCACGGGCCGATCGCATTCAGGATCACGCCGGAGCGGCGGGAGTCGGTGCTGGCGAAGCCGCATGTTGACGTTTCGCTGTTTCCGGATCAGGTGTTCGACAGCGCGGATCAGACGCTCTTTACGACGTGGGCGGACCTCGATCGGATGATCGAGCGCGGCTGCCGGGATGATGCGTGGCGAGCAGCGCGGGCTGAGGAGCAGCGCGAATCGGCTGAGCGTTACCTGACAACCGACGCGATCGCATCACGGATGATGGCGTTCGTTCGCGAGCATGTGCTCGCGCGCAGTCGGCAGGAGGCCGCGTGACCATGCAAAATACGGCTCTTGTCTTCGTGATGACGCGCGGCATGTCGCTGTCGGCGTGGCGCGAGGGGGGCGTGCTCGGGCGTGAGTGGGCGATGCCGGCCCGGCTTGGCGCGGCGTACCGCGGCGTTGTGGTGGTGAGCTGGGATGCCGATTCAGATCGGCATATCGCCTCGGAGCTTGACCCGGCACCGGTTGTTGCCGGACCCGATGCCGACGAGGTCGTCGACGCTGTTCAGAGACTTGGGTGTGAGCGCGCTGTGGTTCGGACGAATCAATTCAGCGGTGCGCAAGAGGCTGCGGCGATCTCGGATTCGCTGAAGCACCGAGGGATCGACGCGACGCTGATCGTGCGGGGCGGGTACGGGCTTGGCTTGTTCCGAACACTTACCGACGGCCCAGAGTCGGCGAGCGATGAGCGTGCGGAAGAATCACTTGCGTGCAAGCACGCGGCCGCGTTGATCGGCACGACGCAGGACATGCTGGATGACATCGCGGACCACCCACCGGGTCGTGTGCCGCCGCGATTTGTTGTGCCAAACTACGTCGTGCCGCGACCTCGACTGCATCGTGAACGCGAGCAGCGGGTGGTTTTCTCGGCAGGTCGGCTGCACCCGCAGAAGCGGACGGACATGCTGATCCGGGCGTGCTCGGGGCTCGATACGCGGCTCGTCATCGCAGGCCGGGGGCCGCTCGAAGGAGAGCTTCGACGACTGGCCGATGAAGAAGGTGTGGATGTCGATTTCTGCGGGCATCTTGATCACGATGAGCTGCGTGATCGGATGGCGACATGCACGGTGTACGCCCAGGTCTCGGCCTACGAAGGGCATCCGAAGACGGTGCTTGAGGCGATGGGCGAGGGAGCGGCGGTGCTCGTCACGGACACGCCCGGACTCGGATCGGTTGTGCGGCACGGTGAGACGGGGCTTGTCGTCGGCTCAGAGGTCGATTCGATCCGATCTGGTCTGCGTCAGTTGCTGGGTGATGGCGGATCGCGTCGCCGTCTCGGCGAAGCTGCCCGCACTGAGATCGAGACGGAGCTTTCGATTGACATCATCGCGGAGCGTGAGCTTGCGATCCATCGCGATCTTGTTGGTGGCATAAAGAAAGAGCCCGCGTCGGCCGCGGGCTCCTGAATCTGCTCTGGATGCCGAGTGTGCTCAGCCGACGCGTCGGAGCTTGTTCATCACCGGGATCTCGGACTGGTAGACCTGCTTGACGCCGTCGCCCAGGGCTTCCTGCACGACGCGGATGTCGCGGACCAATCGCTCGAAGCCCTGCGGCTCGACGGACGCTGCCTGATCGCTGCCCCACATCGCGCGGTCGAGCGTGATGTGGCGCTCGACCATGCACGCGCCGAGCGCGACGGCGGCGACCGACGTCTGCAGGCCGACCTCGTGGCCCGAGTAGCCAACCGGGACGCCGTAGCGAGCCTGGAGCGAATTGATCGCTCGCAGGTTGAGCTCGTCGGTCTTGGTTGGATAGGTGCTGGTGGCGTGGAGGATGATGAGGTTGTCGGTGCCGAGGATCTCGACGGCGTGGTCGATCTGATCGAGCGTGCTCATGCCGGTTGAAAGGATGAGCGGGCGACCTGTCTTCGCGTGGTGCCGCAGCAGGTCATCGTCAGTCAGCGACGCAGACGCAAACTTGTAGCACGGTGGCTGGAACTGCTCGATGAAGTCCACGGAGCCCTCGTCCCAGCAGCTCGCGAACCAGAGGATGCCGCGCTCCTGGCAGTAGGCGTCGATCTCGGAATACTGGGCGACATCGAACTCGAGGCCGCGCTTGAGGTCGCCGTTGGTGTCGCCGAACGGGGACTCGCGCGGGCGGGCGAGCTCGTCCTCGGTGTAGACGACGCTCACGGTGCGCTTCTGGAACTTGACGGCCTGGCAGCCGGTCTCGACGGCGACATCGATCAGCTTCTTTGCGGTCTCGAGATCGCCGTTGTGGTTGATGCCGATCTCGGCGGTGACAAAGCAGGGCTCACCGGGACCGACGAGGTGATCGCCGATCCGGACGGGCTTGGTGGTCGAGTTGGCGGGCATCCTTGCTCCTCGTGCTTGATATAAACGCGGACATCGTGTCGGCGGGGCTATCGGCCGATCGCGGCGCGGGCGTCGAGGATGGCGTCGGCGACCTCACGGACGGCACCGCGGCCGCCTTTGCGCTGCGTGACCCAGTCGGCTTCGCGCAGGACTTGCTCGATCGCGTCGGCCGGTGCGATGCCGAGGGCGCACCACGCCATGGGCTCGAGGTCGATCACGTCATCACCCATAAAGGCGGTCGCGCCGGGATCGATGTTGAACTCTGAGGCGACGGACTTCGCGACGCCGATCTTGTCCCGGATGCCCTGATGGCAGGGAATCTGGAGCTTCTCGCAGCGGCGGGCGACAACCAAGTTTTTCTCGCGTGAGATGACCGCGACCGCGATGCCGGCGTCACGGAGACGTTCGATGCCGAGCCCGTCGCGGCGGGAGCACACAACGGTCTCCTTGCCCTCCTGATCGAGGTAGACGAGACCGTCGGTCATGACGCCGTCGAAGTCGAGCAGCAGCAGGCGCAAACGGGCGAGTGTTTGGGGATCGGGCGGTGTGGTCATGCACCGAACGTATCGAACGAGCGCCCGCGGACGCTGGAATTGGGCGTCGCGCGGCGTCCGACCGATGACCCAAGCATGACCGAGACGCAGCAACAGCTCGCACAGCGCGGCCGCATCCCGCCCGAGTTGATCGCCCCGGGGGATGTGGCGATCGATGCGGGGGCGAACGTCGGTGAGGTGACAAAGCAGCTCGTAGACCTCGGCGCGATCGTGCACGCGTACGAGCCTCATCCGGCGGCTTTTGAGCGACTGGAGAAGCGGTTCGGTGGTCATGATCGGGTGACGCTGCACCACGCGGCGCTCTCGGATCGGTCGGGGACGACGCAGCTCTACCTGCACCAGAACTCGGCGCAGGACCCCGTCTACTGGTCCACGGGGTCATCGCTGATGGCCGGGAAGCGGAACGTGAATCCGGAGACGTCGGTCGAGGTTCCTGCTGTCGATATCGCCGAGGCGGTGCGCACGATCGGCGCACCGGTGCGACTGATCAAAATGGACGTCGAGGGTGCGGAGGCGGTGCTGCTGCGTCGGCTGATCGAGACGGATCTGCTCGGCGAGATCGGGACGCTGCTGGTCGAGCCGCACGGGGCGTCGATCGAGGGGCTTGAAGGCGAACTGGACGCGGTGCGCTCGCGGATCGACGGGATCGCGGGCGCGGACGTTCGGTTCGATTGGGTGTAACGCGATGACGCAGACGGCGCACAGCCTTGGGCAGACCATCGGCCGGGTGGATCCGGATTGCTCTCCCGATCTCCGCTTCGTGGAGTGGTCGGAGGTCGAAGAGTTGGTCCGGTCGATTGTCGAGCCGGGGATGCGATTCCTCGATGTCGGCGGCCGGCACGGTGAATTCGCGCACCTTGCCGAGGGGTGCGCGTATGTCTCGCTCGAGATCGATGAGGACGCGCGGGCAGAGGGGACGATCATCGGCGACATCACGTCGTGCCCGCAGATCGACTCAGCGTCGTTCGATGTGGTGTTCTCGAACAACGTCTTCGAGCATGTCCGTGAGCCATGGCGGGCGGCGGACGAATGCGTGCGGATCTGCAAGCCGGGCGGGCTGCTGGTGCACGCCGCGCCGTTTGCATGGCGGTATCACCCGGTGCCGGTGGACATGTTCCGCTACACGCACGAGGGGCTCCGGTATCTCTTCGAGCGGTGCGAGGTGGGCAAGGTCGGCCGCTGCGAAACGGTGTTCGCGGGCTACGACATTGAGCGGCGTCGGCGTGATCATCGCGGCGGGAAGATCGGAACGCTTGACGTGCCGCCGATCGACGAGCTCGGCGGGTGGCGCGAGCACTGGCGCGCGGTGTACGTCGGTCGGGTCCGGGGAGCCTGACCCCTATGGACGGCTTTCTCAACCCCGAATCGGTGATCGAGAACGCGGAGGACGCCCGGCGTGCGCCGTACCACATGCGACCGTACGAGCCCGAGCCGCTCCGCGAGTTCGAGATGCACTGGTCGGAGCTGGTCTGGCCCTACGACGCCCACGTGGTCCTGATGCATCGGTTTCTCGAGCGGTACCGCGATTGGAAGGCGCTTTACAAGGAAGACGCGGACGAGTTCTACCGGCGGGCAATCACGGCGGAGGACGGGCTGCTGGAGTTTCTCCATCGTGTCAAACCGAGGGACCCAGCCGAGGTGCGCCGGCAGACTGATTCGCTCGTCACGATCTCCGAACGCATCCGCGCAGACGGGTTCAACCCTTCCAAGCGCGTCGTGATCGCCCGGAATCCAGCCGGACGATTCGTGATGCTCAAGGGGGCGAAACGGATCGCGACATGCGTCTCGCTGGGGGTTGAGCTCGTCCCGGTGGCGGAGCACCGAGCGATCCCGGAGCGTTTCGCAGAGCCGAAGCGTGCGCTCTTTACTCGCGACTACACGAGCATCATCCGCCGAGAACTGATGGACGTTGCGGATGTTCGCACCACGCTCGCGAGCTATGACGCGATCGGTCGCGCACTTGAGGAGCGCGCCGCCTGATGGAATCGCCTGTCGTGATCCTCGGAACGGAACGCTCGGGCACGTCGCTGCTGCGGACGCTGCTGCGCGCACACTCAAGGCTCGCATCTCCTGAGCGCGGCGAGCTGCAGTACTTCACGGCCTGGTGGGACGACGCAGAGGCGGTGTCATCCGATGCGGATGCTGCGGTTTTGGCGGAGCGTCTTCTCAACGAGAGCAAGCTCCCTCACTGGGGTCTTGAGCCCGACGCGGTCAGGGACGCCATGGCGTCGGCAGAGCGTTCCGCAGTTGGTCCCCTCCGATCGCTCATGGAGTTGTATTGCCGGAACGCCAGCAAGCCGCGATTTGTTGATAAAGCGACCGGCTCGATCGAGCAAGCCGATCGCGTGCTCGTACACCTGCCGGACGCTTCGATCGTACTGATCTATCGCGATCCGCGCGACGTGTTTGCGTCAACGCGGAACGCGTCATGGAACGCCGGAGCAATCCTCGCAGCCGATGAGTGGGCGAAGAACTGGTGCCGGGTGTACGGGTCTGCCTTGGACGCGATCGATCGTGACGGCCGCGGGTCGGCGATCGTGAACTACGAGCGGCTTGCTCGGTCACCGCGGCAGGAGATCGGTTACACCCTCAGCTTTCTCGGCGAGCAGTTTGAGCCGGCCTGCATCGATCCTTCCGCCGCGCAGCGGGCGCAGAACTCGAGCTTTGGACGGCTCTCTGACGGATTCGACACGTCGAGCATCGGCCGGTTTGAATCCACGCTTTCTACGCAAGACATCGAGACAATCGCATCGTTGACGCGCGAAGTTGTTGATCGCCTCAACACTCGATATTCAAAGCCACCCCGGGCAATGGTGTCATGACCGACGCCCGCAGCATCGTCGAGGCGGAGATGTCGTCGCCGTACGCCGTAGGTGATACGATCGGAGAAGTTGATGCTGATTGGCGATCGCTCTGTGTTCCGTATCACGCGCACGCGTGGCTCGCCGCTCGCCTCCTCCGACGATTCGGACCGAACGCCCAAGCGGAAAGGATCATCGACGCGGAACCCGAGGATGCGTTCGTGGCGCTGCTCCGCCGTGTCAAGCCCCGGAGCGAGACCGAGGTGCTTTCCGGCGTCGAGCGTTTGCTCCGCGTGCACCGCGCTCTTGATGAGTACCACGGAGTCCCAGTCGTGCCGTGCGCACGGAACACCTTCGGCGAGTTGGTCGCTCTCCGCGGCATTCCACTTCTTGCGTCTGCGATCTACAGGGATCTCGAACGAGTCCCGTGCCGCATCTTCGAAGTCGATGCAAAGCTGCTTCCGGCCACGAAACGCGAACGATACTGCCACGACATGACGGGGATGATCCGCCGGGTGCTCGCCCAGCATCCGCATGCGGTTGACGCAATGAGAGAACTCGAAGAAGTCTTGCTCAAGCAGACCGGGTGATCATCGCGTCACATCCGAGCAGGGCTTCGGTCGCCGGGTGTCCCACCGCGAGTTGCCCGCGGATCACGCGGTTGATCTCGTCAAGCTCTTGGGCGTTGAAGAGTTCCGCGGGCTCGTTCGGATCCGCGCGCCTGATCTTGAACGAGTCGGGGAGCGCCGTATCGCCCGGCGCCATGGGCGTACCGCGGTACGCGTCGCTCGTCGAGAGTGCGCGCATGTTGTCGAACGACGATGCCTCAGCCGCTCGCTGAACGAGGTCGATGCTCGGCTCGAGCCCGATGATCTCAAGCAGTCTCTTCAGTTCGCGCGCGGGGTGTTGCAGGCACGTGTCGTACGAGAGCACATGTGTTTCCGGGATGGCCTCGCTCCATCGCCCGATCCAGTCCTTGTAGAACGAGACAAGCTTGGGGAACCCGACAGACTCATCGTTCAGGAACTCGCTCGGTGATCCCGAGAAGATCCCGAGCCGTGCGGTGCACCACTTGTAGTACGACGTCAGCGTCGATCGGGCGTTCCGGACCAGCAGAACGGCGCGATCAGCACCGGTCAACTTCCCGAACTCAGGATGCGACATGTCCGCGCGTGCGATCTCGGTGGCTGAATACTTCGGCCGACCGAGCAGGTGTTCCCAGGCGATCCCGAACTGCTGGTCAACCTGCGCCTGATTCTCGTAGACGTTCTCGGCGGTGATGCCTTCCAGAAACTCCCAGTACTTCGTGACAGCGAAGCGCAGCCACGTCCGGCCGGACTTGGGGTAGGACGCGATGACCGTGGCTGCTGACATGCGACTGTCTCCATTAGCTCGCAAACACGAGAGCAAACGCGGCCACAACCGCGACGAGAACGAGCCCATCGACGGCCCGGATGTACCGAAGCTTGAATGGCCCGATCGTCGCGCGGGCCGGCGCGATGCGATAGCAGGAGATGCCGAGATGCGACTCGATGTCGATCAGCCGCTCGCGGATGGCCGCCGGGTGGCGGAGAAACCACGCGTAGTGGAATCTGGCAAACGCGATCACGGCCAGACCGAGGGCCACGAGCGCGATCCGACTCGACACAGCGCTTGGGAACGCGGCGCTCCCGACCAGTATGAACCCGGCGACCAGGAACGCTGTAAGACCCGATCTCGCAACGCGCTGGAGGTGCTGTTCACGCTCGGCGAGACGCTGATGCACCGCAAACTGCTCTGATCGCGCCGCGGTCTCTGGCCGTGCCTCGACCCGGACGGGCGTTGAGCGGGATAGCGGCGTCTCCACGGGCATCGATCAGATATCGGCAGCCCCGCGTCGGCGGCTTGCACCGAACGATCGCCGGCCTGCTGGCATGCTGGGTGCCCATTCGTGCGCAAGATCGCCGTTTGATTGACCGGAGCCCCGATGGGCTCTAAAGTCTCGCCCTGATTGCGGGGTAGAGCAGCTTGGTAGCTCGTCGGGCTCATAACCCGGAGGTCGCAGGTTCAAATCCTGCCCCCGCTATTTGACGGTGATCTGTCCGCATCTGGCCCCGATATGGGGCCAGACGTCGTTTTGGGGTTCAGCCCCAAGCCATGAGATGTGCCCGGAAGAGCAATCTCGGCGAATCGCGCAACATCAAGACGCTTCGCGAGCAGAAGCGATTCGGCGAAGTTGCTCGCAGCTCGCGGACCTCACCGAAGCCGAGACGACGCTCACCGATGCGGTCGCCACGAAGCTGACCGATCAACCTGCCGAGTCGCCGACCGGCGTCGCCCTCGGGAGCGAGGTCCGCCACTTCGTCCGAGGCCTCGATCGCGGCAAGCGTCTCGGGCTTCTGAAGGATCGCATCGAGGCGGGCGACCTCGCGACCGTGAGCGCCGTCCTCAACTCGGCTTCGTTCCTCTCGGGCCTGGACGACACGAGGCTTCCGCTTTGCGAGGACTCGCGGAGAAGAAGTTCGCACCCGTCAAGTCCGAAGCCCTCGCCTCGGCGCGTCAGGCCCGGCAGATGATCGGATCGGCGGGAACAAGCTTCACGTTCGCTTGGAATTCGCGCATCGCCAAGCTCGGGCCGGGCAACCAGAAGCGCGACGAGGCCGTCGCCAAGCTCGCGGGAGGTGCGGCGTGACGACCGACCACGATCACTTGCGCGCAATCACGAAGCTGTACGAGCAGCGCATCGAAGCCATGCAGCGAGTCATCGAGATCCAGCGTGATCAGATCAAACTCCGTGAGACGCTCGATGTCTGGACGGCGGAGGTCCGGCGCGATCCAACGCTCATGGACGAATTCGAGCAGATCTGCGAGTCCGACGATCCGGCGGGCCTGTCGCCGGGCTTCGTCCGGCATGAAGTCAAGCTCGTCCGCCTCGGCGAGGGGGGTGCCCCCGAGTCCGAGAGCACGCCCACAGACGACGGCTTCGACGTGAACCAGAGCTTCATCGGTCGGGTGTGACCGGCTCTTCCGTGTCGTTGTGGGTGCGACACGCCCGCCGGGTCGGGAGACCGGCTCGGCTAGGTTTCGATCGGATCCCTCGTAGGGATCTTCTGCCCGTCTAGGAGTCGTACGCCCGGACGGGAGTTACCGTCGAGACTTGTTCCGCTTCGCGCTCTCGTTTGCACGTTGGATGTCTTCATGGATAGCGGCTGAGATCCCGCGCCAGCATTCGCTTGCCTCCGGAAAGCGAATCGTCTTGGCACATTCGTCCAGATATGAAAGCACCAAGTTCGCCCTTGCGATCCGGTCTGGGAAGGGATAGCAGTCTTCGACTTGAGCACGTACCGACTCGTCCACTATCGGGGTATCTGGAATCACAGCATCTAGGTACTGGAACGTCTTCACAAGCTGTGTGATATGGAAGCGGCCTCGCGCTGTAATCCGCAGCTCTGCTGGAAGCACTGTTTGCCATAGCTCCTGTTGTTCACGGTCCTCAATCAGCTGCTTTTCGAGGAGACGCAGAACTGTCGCATCAACATCATCCCGGCTGAAGCCGTACTGCTGAAGGTGCTCTACAACCTGATCCGGGGCGCAAAAACCATGTGACACACTCGTATCGGGCATCGACACAAGCAAGTCGAGGACGAAGATGGCAGCGAAATGCTGTAGTGGATCACTGTTCCGGATGTCAAAGACATTCTGAATCATCGACCGAGCGGGGTCGTAGTCTTCGCAGTCATGGAACATCAATGCTCGCACTGCTTCGTGTGGAGCAATCATGTAGCCGGAGTCTTCGTATGAACTGACGATCTTGTCGGTGTCCAAGTGGCGTGCAGTCATGAACTGCCTGACACTCGCCAGCAACTCTCGG
>JBCDKU010000007.1:0-49292 GCA_038746265.1 Planctomycetota bacterium | reverse complement strand
TCCGCGACGTGACGGCCGTCGTCGCCGCCAATATGGATATCAACGAGCACGACGTTCGGCCTGAACCGCTCGCACTCGAGCCCCGCCTGGAAGCTCGACTCGGCCGTGCGGATCTCGTAATCGGTCTGCTCGCCCAGGACATCGCCCAGCGTGTCGGTGATCTCTGTGTCGTCGTCCACGATCAGAACCCGCGTCCGTCCGGTCGCGATGCCGTCGAGCGGGATCCCGTGATCCTGCATGAAGCGGACCAGTTCGGAAACGGGGATTCGGCGGTCCTTCGAGCCCGGGATCCGGTAGCCCTTGAGCTGCCCGGAATCGAACCACTTCGACACCGTCCGCGGCGCGACGTTGCAGATCTTCGCGACTTCGCCAGTTGTAAGAACGTCTCGATCAAGCGGCATGGCATCACCCGTCCGTAGGTCCGGCCTGTCTGACGGGCCATCCGGGCCCGCTCACGCTGCTGTGTCGGCAGAGCCGGGGGCCCACTTCACCCGCCGGCCCAGTTTCGTCCCATTCCATCCAGCCGGCATCACCCTCGCATCACTCACTTCGGGGTCTCGTTGACACCCCCCAGCCGGTGCATGTACCGTTGCGGCCCGCGTACGGGGGACGCGATCCAAACAGAACGCGATCGACCCGCCCGAAGGCGGTTCGCCGCGGACCGCAACAAACTGGCCCACCGCCCGCGCCGAGAGGCGTTGACGGCCCAACGATGACGGTTCCGGTGGCCGGAGGCCCTCTGCCCAGCAGAGATCTCCCCTCCCGGAGCGAGACGACGCAACCCCGGGCCGCCGCGTGCGAACCGGTCTGTCCGCGCCGCTCGCGATCGACCACCATGGTGCGCCCGCACCGCCGCGGCACCGACGCCCCCGCGTTCGTGCCGCTGAGAAAGAGAAGACGCGAGCCCGGCCAGCACAAGCCAGACAGCAGTCAGCAGGAGACCGAAGCATGTCCAAGTCGCCACGCCGCCCGATCATCGCCGCCGCGGCCGGGATCCAGACCATCCTCGCCCCCCTCGGCGTGCCGCTCGCGGTCGCCGTCGCCGCCGGCAGCGCGGGCACCGCGTTCGCGCAGGACACCGCCCCCGACCGCGACCCCGAGGCGCTGCTCGAAGACTTCATCCACTACGTCAACATCGCCCGCTACGACGTCGCCGCCGATCTCGCGGGCGAGCTGCTCGGCAAGGCCGGCAGCCCTTCGGACTTTGTTGACATCGTCGAAGGCATGGGCGATCTCGACCGGTTCGAGTCGGCCATCGGCCGCGCCAGACGCATCCCGATCCTTGAAAGTCTCGCCGGCGCCCTCGACCAGCTCTACACCGCGGGCAAGCTCGAGCGCTCCCGCAACCCCGACGAGATCGCCGAGAACCTCGAGATGCTCAAGACGGGCGGCACGCTCGCCCGCACCCTCGCCCGCGACCGGCTCGTCGCCGCCGGCGAGTACGCGATGCCCCAGCTCGCCGAGGCATTCCTGCAGGGTCAGGACGCGACACTCCGCGCCCGCGCCCGCGGCGTGCTGATCGATATGGGCCGCCAGGCCGTCACCCCGCTCGCCACGGCGCTCGCGTCGCTCGATGAGCAGCGGCAGGAGCTCGCGATCGAGGTGCTGGGCCGCTTGGGATACCGAAGCGCGATCCCCTACCTCGCCGATACCGCCCAGACCAGCTCCGCGGAAGCCGTCCGCAGCGCCGCCAACACCGCGATCCAGGCTCTCGGCGGCGCGACCAGCGACGTGCCGGGTCTGTACTCCGAGCTCGCGAACGACTACTTCGACGAGCGCAGCGAACTCACCAGCTTCCCGGGTGAGGACTACCAGCTCCTCTGGAGCTTCGACCCGGGCCTGGGTCTGCTCATGACGCCGATCGTGACCGACGTCTACCACGAGGCGATGGCGATGCGTCTTTCCGAGGCCGCGCTCCGCCAGAACGCCCAGCTCCCGGAGACTGTCTCCCTGTGGCTCGCGTCCAACTTCAGCCGCGAGATCGAAACCCCCGAGGGCTACGTCAACCCCGTCTACGCCGACAGCCGCCGCGACGCCGAGTACTTCGCGGTCGCCGCCGGCTCCGCCGCCTCGAAGCGCGTCCTCCGCCGCGCGATCGACGCCCGCGACGAGCAGCTCGCCCGCCGCGCGATCGCCGCGATCGAGCGCACCGCCGGCAGCACCACGCTGCTCAGCGCGGGCGACTCGGGCCGCCGCCCGCTGCTCGACGCCCTGCAGTACCCGAGCCGCCGCGTCCGCTATGACGCCGCGCTCGCCATCGCCTCAAGCCAGCCCGAGGCGACCTTCCCGGGCTTCGAGCGTGTCGTCCCGACCCTCGCCGGCATGGTCCGCGAGGCGGGCATCCGCTACGCCGTCACGCTCGTGGGCGACAGCGCCGAGGCCTACACGCAGGAGCGTGCAACGCTCGAGCGCGCGGGCTACACCGTCCTCCCGCAGGCCCGCCGCTCGATCACCGACATCGCACCGACCCTCGCCGAGACGCCGGGCATCGACCTGATCGTCATTGACCTGCCGACCGCCGAGTCCGCGCTGAACGCCGCCGAGGAAGTCCTCGCCGACAACCGCCTCGGCATCGCCCCCATCGCGGTGTTCGTCGCCCCGGCCGACGAGGTCCGCGTCTCGCGTCAGCTCTCGGGCCGTGACAACGTCATCGTCCGCCGCTCGACGATCTCCTCCGCCGAGCGCCGCGCCGCGGTCGAGACCATCGTCAACGACGTGACCGGCGGCGCGCTCTCCGACGATCAGGCCAATGCCTATGGCGACCGCGCCCTCGACGCCCTCCGTGACCTCGCCGTCGCGGGCAACGACGTCCTCAGCGTCTCCGATGCGGCCGCCGTGCTCGTGCTCGCCCTCGAAGAAGCAACCGACGACCGCGAGGTCGCGATCGCCGAGGTCCTCTCGCACATCGGCGAGCAGCGGGCCCAGTCCGCCGTCATGGACGCCGCGCTCGAAGCGTCGGCCTCGGGTCAGCGCGTCGCCCTGCTCGGCAAGGTGGGCGATTCCGCCAAGCGGCACGGCAACCTGCTCCCCGAGCGTCAGATCCGACGCCTGATCGATCTCGCCTCCTCGCCCGACACCGCCGTCGCGACCGCCGCGGCCGCCGTCATGGGCGCGCTCGAGCTCGACGGCTTCCAGATCGTCCCGCTTCTGCTCTCCGACGAGCGGATCGCGAGCAGCCAGGCCCAGTCGCGCTGAGCCGACGACCAGTTCACCGGCGACCTGTTCTCGGACTCGGGCGTCTTCCCCGACGCGCGCATCCCCTACACGGCTCACACGCCCGCGCTGCACCAGCGGTCCACGCTGCCTGAGCCGCAAGCGCGGCCACTGCGCAACCGATGCACCCTCCGATTGAGTGGGAACGTCATGTTCACCGGGAGGAGTGCTGGATGTCATCCGAACGCCGCGTCAATAGAGCCTTTACGTTCATCGAGCTTCTTGTCGTCATCGGCATCCTCGCGCTCGGCGCCGTCGTCCTGACGCCGCAGCTCGCGAGGGCTTCGCAGACGAAGGACGCCGAGGTCCTCGCCTCCCGCGTCGAGGCCGCCCGCGCCGCGATCGACCGCTACAAGCAGGACCACGACGGCCGCGCGCCCGACATGCTCACCAACGGCTGGGACGAGCTCATCGTGGGCGGCTACCTGCCCGCCGCGCTCGAGAACCCCATCATCCCGGTCGCCGCCGCCCGCTCCCGCATCATCGGCGGCTTCTCGGGCTCGGCCGACGCCGGCTGGCACTGGGACCCCAACTCGCAGACCATCGGCGCGTCCTACTTCAACGAGGGCTCCGCCAAGATCGACCTCACACGGCCATAACCCGCCGCGGACCTACGAGGCAACAGCGAGACGAACGACCCCGCAGACAAACGGGGGACGGAGGAGTGACGACAGCCCGGGTGTCGAGAGACGCCCGGGTTTCTTTCTGCGCTGTGCGGATTCCGACGCCGCGGATTGCACCCGGGGCCGCCGATCGCCGATGACCCCTCCGCCGATGAGCAAGCCGAGCCGAACCAGATCGACACTCACCGAAGCCGACCGCCGACTCCGCCGCACGGCCAACGTCGTCGCGGTCCTCGCGATCGGCACGCTCGCGGGCGTGCTGATCTGGACCAAGCTCAAGCTCGTCAGCCCGATCCCGCGCACCGCCTTCGCCGACCCGCCCAGGCAGGTCGACAACGCCGAGGCGACCCACACGGGCTCGGACCTCCCGCCGCCCCCGCTGGAAACAGCAGAGATCACCGACTTCGTCTTCATCTCGCCCGAGCCGTTCTAACCAAGAACGAACTCGCGCAAACCGTCGAAGTCACCGCACCCACTCCGGCCGCCTCGCCCGTATCTTCACGAGCGTGGCGGCTCTGTTTCAACAACTCACAACCCAACTCAACGCCTGGTACTGGCCGGCCGCGGTGTGGACGCTCTTGATCGCGTCGCTCCTGCTCGCGCTCTACGCGCTCCTCTGGGACCGGCCCGGCTCGCTCGGACGCCCCCGCGAACGCTGCCGCCGCTGCCGCCATGACCTCACAACCCTCCGAGGCGACGCCCGCATGTGCACCGAGTGCGGCCACGTCCATGGCTCGCGGCGCGAGCTGCGGCGCGTGCGCAGGCGGTGGGGGGTGGTCGTGATCGCGGGGGTGATGCTGGTTGGGAGCTGGCTCGGGGATCGGCGCTGGCAGATCAAGACGTCCGGCTTCGAGTCGCTTGTCCCCGATGCTGTCTATCTCATCGCGGTGCATCCAGCTTGGTATGTCGAAGTCGGCCGTTCGGAGGGCGCGGATCAAACACGGTGGAAGTGGCTGGAAGAACGGGTCGATACGGCGATCCGACGAGCACCCCGCTGGCAGCGCCAGGCATGGTGGGCACGTCTGGAGAGGTCTTGGCAGGCAGACCCCGACGCCGAGAATCGAAGCTTCATCCGAATCGATGACTTCCTCGAGTCGTACATCGCTCGGGCACGAGCCAGCTGGCCCCCGCTTGAGCCGCCGCCGATCAAGGATGATGCAACGAGCCCCTTTGATTTTGTCGAGTATCCCAATGCGCGTGATCCGAACTGGCTCTGGCTGCTGGCATTCTCGGAAGGTGAATCCGGGTCGCAAGCTGACGCAATGCAACAGTTTCTCGAAGAACTCGCAGATGTGATCTTCGCCAACATATCGAGCGACGACTGGTGGGACATGGGGGGAGAGACAGCCGACCTCAGAGCCGTGCCACACCGATTCATCTACGACGGCCCGGAGACGATCAAAGGCAACATCATCGACTTCCTCGACTGGCTCTCCAGCGCGCCTCCAAGACCATCGATGTTTGAGGACGGCTTTCGAGCTGTTCAATGGAACGGAGCCGATCGGCTCTTCGTCTTCGATGCATCAACCGTCGCCGTAAGCCCATCAGTCTGGACGTGGCGTCAGCACACAACGCAAGTCACCGAGGCGATCTGGACCGGCTTCCGGTCTGATGACTGGGTGGTCAACGGCGGACTAAGGCTGAGCACGACAACGCTCGGGCCACTCATCATCATCCGGCTTCGGCCACCGACTGGAAACGGCGAACCGGACGCTGTGTACCCGTTTAGGCAGCAGTATGACGAGGCCTTCGATCTCATCGACTTCCTCAGCAATCTCCAACGCCGGGGCGTCGAGACGGAGTAACGCGATCACCCTGACTGCCGCACATCAACCCCATCGATCTCCACCGTAACCCGCCCGTTGAACGAGTTCAGCTTCGGCGTCCCGACCACCTCGATCGGTGCGCCCGCGATCACGCGGGCCGCCAGCTCGGCCTGCCGCCACATCACGACGCGGATCGCCTGGCGGCGCGCCCCCGTGGACTCGATCCGCAGGCTCAGGTGGTCGCCCCGCTTGCCGAAGGGCCGCACGTCGCGGGCTTGTCCGCCCGAGATCCGCAACCTCGGCGTCGGGTTGCCGCGGCCGAACGGCGCGAGCGCATCGAGCGACTCGACCGCCCCGGGCGTCAGCTCCGTCAGATCCGCGTCGAGGTCGTACCGCACGCTCGGGATCACGTCGTCCGCGGTCAGGTGCGCACCCGCGTGCTCGCCGAACGCCTCGGCGAACCCGTCGAGCCGATCCGCGTCGAGCTTGAGACCGGCCGCCATGTCGTGCCCGCCAAACGACGTGAGGTGGTCCGAGCACGCGACGAGGGCCGCGTGCAGGTTGAAACCGTCGATCGATCGCCCGCTGCCGGCGCACATCACCGAACCGTCCGCGCCTGATCGCTGCATCAGGATTGTGGGCCGACCGAAGCGCTCGACGAGCCGCGAGCACACGATGCCGACCACGCCCGGGTGCCAGTCCTCGTGCGCGAGCACGATCGCGCGGTGCGTGCCGTTGGTCATGCCGGCAGACTCCGCCATCTCCGCCGCCTGATCCGCGATGCGCTTCTCCGTCGCGCGGCGTTCCTCGTTGAGCCGGCACAGCCGCTCCGCGATCGCCTGTGCTCGCGTTGCGTCCTCGGTGAGCAACAGCTCCACCGCCTCCCGCGCGTGCCCCATCCGCCCGCACGAGTTGAGCCGGGGCCCGAGCCCGAAGCCAACGCGCTCGGCGTCGATCTTCTCGCCCGCCATCCCCGAGGCTTCGATCAGCGCCTTGATGCCGATGAAGGGCGACTCGGTGATCCGCCCGAGCCCGAACCGCGTGATCGCCCGGTTCTCGTCGAGCAGCGGCACGATGTCCGCGACCGTCCCGAGCGCCGCGAGCCCGAGCAGATCGATCAGCAGCGCGCGCAATTTCGGTGTCACCCGCTTCTCGCCGACCGACGCCGTCATCAGCTTCCACGCCAACTTGTACGCGACCCCCGCGCCGCACAGATCCGCGAAGGGGTACGCACCCGCCGGGTGCCGTGGGTGCAGGACCGCGAGTGCGTCCGGCAGATCATCGACGGTCGCGGGCGGCTCGTGGTGGTCGGTGATGATCAGATCGACGCCCAGCGCGCGCGCCGTCGCCGCGGGCTCGACCGCCGTGATCCCACAGTCCACCGAGACGATCAGCTTCGTCCCCTCGGCCGCGAGCTCGGTGATCGCGGGCGAGTTAAGCCCGTAGCCCTCGCGCGCACGGTGGGGGATGTACGCCCGGACCTTCGCCTCGGGGAACAGCCCCTTGATCGTGCGCACAAGGATCGCAGTTGCGGTGATCCCGTCCACGTCGTAGTCGCCGTACACCACGATCGGCTCGCCCGACTTCGCCGCCGCGAGGATCCGCTCCGCCGCGGTCTCGATCCCGTGCAGCAGCGCGGGCTCGTGCAGTTGGGTCAGCCGCGGATTCAGGAAGCTGTCCGCGTCCGCCGCCAGCCCCCGGGCCGCGAGCAGGCGATCGACCAGCGGCGCGGCCGGGTCGATCCGCGCGGTCGTCTCTCGTTGAACCCATCTTTTGCGCAGGCCGGCGGTGATCGCCGAATCGGCCGGGGCGTCGGTCAGCATCACCTTCTCATCGTCCACCGCTGGCCGATCCCTCGATCAATCCTGAACGACACCGAACACCGCCGCCGCCGCGGGTCGGCCGGGGCCGCTCCGCGGTGATAGGGTGAACATCGCATCGGCGTGGACGGGTCTCGTCTCTCAAACCCTCGACGCCGGGCCCAGTGTACCCGACACGCCCACGCTAACCGCGAGGTTCCATGGTCCATCTCACCAAGATTTACACCCGCTCCGGCGACCGCGGCACGACCGGCCTCGGCAACGGCTCCCGCGTCGCCAAAACCCACATCCGCGTCGAGGCCTACGGCACCGTGGACGAGGCCAACGCCGCGATCGGCATGGCGGTCTGCGAAGCCGAATCGATCCCCGAAATCGCCGAGGTCCTCCGAAACGTCCAGAACGCCCTTTTCGACGTCGGGGCTGATTTGTGCACGCCCGTGGGCGAGACCGAGCAGGACGGCGACAAGCTCCGCGTCACCGAGGCCCAGACCAAGGGCCTGGAAACGCTGATTGACCGGTTCAACGAGGATCTGGAACCCCTGACGAGCTTCGTCCTGCCGGGAGGGACCCGCCTCGCCGCCGCCCTGCACGTCGCCCGCACGATCGTCCGCCGATCGGAGCGCCTGACAGTGGGACTCGCAGAATCCGAACCAGACAACGTGAACGGCGAGGCCGTGAGGTATCTGAACCGCCTCAGCGACCTCTTGTTCGTGCTCGCCCGGTGGGTCAACCGCTCCGAGGCGGGCGGCGGGGGCTCGGGGGACGTCCTCTGGGTCCCGGGGAAGGACCGCGACGCGTAAATCGGTGGCCCGCCGCCGTGCGGGGCTTGCGGTGTCTGGTAACTTGGGGCGTCCCGGACCGCGAGCTCGTCGCTCCCGTTCCCGGACGTACGGCCGACCGGCCCGAAACAGGTACACCCCGTGGCGAGACCACTGGTGACAGACACAAGCGAGTTCCGGCGCGAGTTCGAGGTGCAGACGCACCGGCTCGTCCAGCGCCGCCTCATCTGGTTCATCTGCGTCTGGGGCGGCATCGGCGTCCTGCTGAATATCCCCGCGTTCCTCGAAAAGGGCCTCCAGGCCGTCGGCGGCCTGCCGAGCTTCCTGAGCTGGATGCAGGTTGTCCTGCCGGATTGGGGGCAGGGCGACTTCCCGAAGTACGCCGCGGCCTTCACCATCTGGATCGGCGCCTACGGCGCGGCCCTGATCGGCCTGCTCACCGCCCGCATCCCGACGAAGCGCGTCGTCCAGCTCAGCATGGCGCTGATCACCGTGGACGGGCTGATGGCCGTCTTCGCCCGCGCGATCGACGTCCCCATGCTCGCGCCCGTCCCAGACGGCGTCGTGCTCTTCTTCTTCTCGCACCTCATCGCGTCGCTCATCTTCCCGTGGTCCGCGAAGCAGGCCATCTGGCCCGCGGCGATCGTCCTCGGCGCGAGCGCCGGCTCCAAGTTCACCTTCGAGCTCGACGGCGAGGCGATCGAGCGCGTCGTTGAGGTCGCGTTCAGCCCGATCGCCGTCGTGCCCGGCATCCTCGTCTGCTTCGCGCGGCACACCCGCCGCGTCGAGAAGTTTGGCTACAGCTTCGTGCGTCAGCGCTACGGCCGTCTCCGCGCTGACCTCACCAGCGCCCGCATGATCCACGAGAGCGTGTTCCCCAAGCCGCGCATGAAGGGCCACGTCTGCCTCAACTACCGCTACGAGCCCATGCGGCAGATCGGCGGCGACTACGTCTTCTCGAGCGTCACGCCCTCCGAGGACGGCCGCGGCGAACGCCTCAGCCTCGTCCTGATGGACGTCACGGGCCACGGCATCGCGGCCGCGCTCTCGGTGAACCGCCTCCACGGCGAGATCGAGCTGATCTTCGCCGATGACCCCGCGGCTGCTCCGGGCGAGGTGCTCCGCCGCCTCAACCGCTACGTCCAGCTCACACTCGCGAAGCACTCCGTCTACGTCACCGCGATCTGCATCCGCGTGGATTCTTCTGAGGGCACGATCGAGCACGCCTCGGGCGGTCACCCGCCCGCGTTCCTCCGCGCGATCGACGGCACGATGGCCGAGCTCGATTCCACCGCGACCATGCTCGGCGCGGTGCCGGACGAGTACTTCGACCCCGCGCCGCAGACGCACGTCTTCGGACCGGGCGACTCGGTCGTCGCGTATACCGACGGCGCGACCGAAGCACGCTGCCCCGACGGCAAGATGCTCCGCATCGCCGGCCTGCGGCAGATCCTCTCGACCAAAGAGAAAATCGACCCCGGCGCGTGGCCCCAGAAGCTCATCGAGCACGTCGTCAACTACCGGGGCGGACTCGCCCCCGAGGACGACACCCTGCTCGTCGAGGTCTTCCGCCCGCTCCAGGCGCCCGCCGAGCCACCCGAGAGCTCCGATTTCTCGGCGGCCCCCGCGCCGTCCCCGCTCAACCTCGATCCCGCCGAGGACGAGTAGGCCCTGCCTACTGCTTCACGCCCTTGACCCGATCCGGGTCGGTGTACTTCCCGAGCGCCTCGGTCAGGTCCACGCCGTTTATGTTCGCGAGCGTCGCGAGCCAGGCCAGCACGTCGGCGAACTCCTCGACGAGGTTCGCCCGCTGCTCCTCGGTCGGCGGGTCGCCGCCGTGGACCTCTTTGTTGTTGTCGTAGAGAGCCGTCGCGAGCTCGCCGAACTCCTCGGTGAGCAGCAGGAACGTCGCGTGCGTGCCGCGGGCGTTGTCAGTGGCGAAGTACCGCTCGCGGATGAGGTCCTGGAGTCGGCGGATCGTGATTTCGGATTCTGGATGGGTCTGGGTCATGATCTTTGCGCTGTCCTGCGGGTGGTCGGGGGGTGGCTGGGTGGTCTAGAGTTGGGGCCCTCCGGCGAGTGGTCGCCGGCGGGCTTTGGTGCAGTTGCAGTTCTACGGAGCGGCCCGGGGCCGCGGGACCATTATGCCGACGATCAACCAGCTCATCCGCAACCCGCGTCGAGATCCCGTGACCAAGTCCAAGGTCCGCGACCTCAACAAGTGCCCGCAGCGCCGCGGTGTCTGCCTGAGCGTCAAGACCACCACCCCCAAGAAGCCCAACTCCGCCCTCCGCAAGATCGCGCGTGTGCGTCTGAGCAACGGCAAGGAAGTCACCGCCTACATCGGCGGCGAGGGACACAACCTCCAGGAGCACTCGATCGTGCTCGTCCGCGGCGGCCGTGTCCGTGACCTCCCGGGTGTCCGCTACCACATCGTCCGCGGCTCGCTCGACACGCTCGGCGTGAACGATCGCAAGCAGGGCCGCTCGAAGTACGGTGCCAAGAAGGCGAAGTAAGCCTAGTAAAGTAAATACTTTCAGCGAGAACGTTCGTTAGAGGCAAGTAATCGGCGTCTGAGCCGGTGAACACACAGGCCCGTTCCCATCAACAGTGGGCGGGCCAGATGAGCCAAGAAGGAAGCACGACCACATGGCAGGCCGCATCACCGCGTCGGAAGATCAGCTCCGTCCCGATCCGAAGCACAACGATCTCGTCCTCAGCAAGTTCATCAACTGCGTGATGACCGACGGCAAGAAGACCGCCGCCCAGCGGTGCGTCTACGGCGCGTTCGACATCATCGACGAGCGGCTCGCCAAGGCCACCGACCCCGACGCCCCGCAGAGCGCGCTCGAGGTCTTCCACATGGCCATCGACAACGCCAAGCCCTATGTCGAGGTCCGCTCGAAGCGCATCGGTGGTGCCAACTACCAGGTCCCGATCCAGGTCAACCGCAAGCGTCAGCAGGCGCTCGCCTTCCGCTGGATCATCCAGGCCGCCCGCTCCGAGCGCGGCCGCCCGATGGCGCAGCGTCTCGCCGATGAGTTTGTCGCCGCGGCCAAGAAGGAAGGCAAGGCGATGACCACCCGCGACCAGACGCACCGCATGGCCGAGGCGAACAAGGCGTTCGCCCACTTCGCGAAGTAACAACAGCTAACGCGTCTGCTCGCCCGTCGTACAGTCCCCCGTGGACGCCGACCGAACCAGACATCAGAGACAAGCGCTCCTCCCGGGCGTCGGAGACGCCGGTCTGTCTGCGCTCCGCGAGGCACACGCCGTCATCGTCGGTGTCGGCGGGTTGGGCTGCGTCTCGGCCGAGTGGCTTGCGCGGGCCGGTGTCGGCCGGCTGACACTCGTCGATCGCGACGTCGTTGAACGAACCAACCTCCAGCGGCAGGTGCTGTTCGCGGAAGCAGACGTCGGCGAGCCGAAGGCCGAGGCTGCCGCGCGGCGACTCGCCGAGATCGATTCGTCAATCCGGATCGACCCGATCGTCGCCGACTTCGAGCCCGCGAACGCCGAACGCATCGCCATCCGCGGCCTAGGCGGCCCCGTGACGATCCTGATCGACGGCACCGACAACTTCGAGACGCGGTATCTCCTCAACGATCTCGCCGTCAAGCACGGCCTGCCCTTCGCCTACGCCGGCGCGGTCGGCGTTTCGGCCTTGGCGGCTCTGCTCGATACCGCAAGCGACGGCCCGTGCCTGCGTTGCGTCTTCGCCGAGCCGCCCCCCGCCGGCAGCCAGCCGACGTGCGACACCGCGGGCGTGCTCGGGCCGGTCGTTGGACTTGCCGCGAGTTGGCAGGCGTCGCTTGCGATCGGTCGGATCGTCGGTCAGACACTTGGCTCGAAGCTCGTCGAGATGCGTCCGTGGGACGGTGCCGCACGCACGATTGATCTTGCGACGCAACACGATCCCGCCTGCCGATGCTGCAGCGAGCGCCGGTTCGAGTTCCTTGATGGCTCCCGGTGGTCCTCGACCCAGGAGCTCTGCGGCCGCGACGCGGTCCAGATCCGGCCGCCAGCAAATGAAGCCGCACCGGACCTCGCGTCCGTCGCCGAGAGGTGGGGCAGCGCGGGCGAGGTCGAGATCAAGCGTTCGTTTGTCCGCCTCGAGCCGACCGACGAGCGGTTCATCATCACGCTCTTCCACGACGGCCGCGCGGTGATCGAGGGCGTCGAGGAGCCCGAGCAGGCCCGCGCGATCTACGCGAGATACGTCGGCGGCTGAGGCTCAGTCTTGGACAACTTCAGCCCTGGACGAACGGATTGGTCGCCTGCTCGCGTCCGATGGTGGTCGCCGGGCCGTGACCGGGCAGCACGGCCGTCTCATCGGGCAGCGTGTAGAGCCTGGTCTTGATCGATTCCGAGAGCTGCTCCATGCTGCAGCCCGGGAAGTCCGTCCGGCCGATCGAGCCCGCGAATAGCGCATCGCCGCCGAAGCAAAGCCCCGCCGACTCGCAGACATAGGCCGCGCTGCCCGGCGAGTGACCGGGAACGTGCAGCACCTTCCACTCAAAGCCCGCGAGCGTCAGCGTTTCACCCTCCTGGAGCGTCCGGTCGGGGGGCGGCGCGGTCGTCGGCATCGGGCCGAACGCGGACAGGTTCGCCTCGGCGTCCTGAAGCCAGTGCTCCTCGGCGCTGTGGATCCAGATGGGTGTCTCCGGGAACTTCTCCCGGGCCTTGTAGAGCCCGCCGATGTGATCCAGGTGGGCGTGCGTCAGCAGCCAGACCTCGGGGGCGCCGCCCAGTTCATCGAGCCGAGCCAGCAACGGCTCGGGATCCTGCCCGCAATCCACAACGAACAGACCCGAACCCCCGCCCGCGGGCGTGCCGCGGACGATGTAGCAGTTGGTCTGGTACATCCCCAGGGGGAAGGCTTCGACTGTTGGACGATCGGTTGGCGTCTCGCTCATGATTCCGGGTAGACTACCGCGAGGTGCCGATTCCGGCCCCGGAGACGCAGGCATGCTCATCAGGAACATCGAGACCACCGAGAAGTCGCTCGTGGCGATGGACGGCGCGAGCGGCGTGACCATGGCGGTCCTCGTCGGCCGCGGCGACGGCGCGCCCACCTTCGCGATGCGGGCCTTCGAGGTCGAGCCGGGCGGCCACACGCCCCGCCACAGCCACGACTACGAGCACGAGGTCATGGTCACGGGCGGCGCGGGCACGGTCCTGCTCGAGGGCGCCGAGCGGCCTATCACGTCGGGCGACGTGATCTACGTCCCCGCCGACGAAGAGCACCAGTTCAAGCAGTCGGGCAGCGAGCCGCTGAAGTTCGTCTGCCTCGTGCCGGTCGAGAGGAATTGCGGCGAACCCACCCCCGGGAGCGAGTAGCAGATGGCAAGCGCAGGACGCAACAACGACGGCGACGGACCGCAGGGATTCGACCTTCCCGCATGGGCGATCGGCTGGTACACGGTCGTCGTCATCGGCGCGATCGTGACATCGCTCGTCGGCTTCCAGAACGACGACAAGGTGCTCTACATCGAGGGCCTCGCGTCCCTGGGCGGCTTGGCCCTGATCCTCCCGGTTGCCGTGCTGATCTACCAGATGGCGTCCGCCACCAACAACCGCGAGATCGCCAAGGCGATGAAGGATCTCGCCAAGGCGCTCGAACGCTCGAGCGACGAGCTCGCGCTCTCCGACGACGCCCGCCGTGTTCTCAACCGCAAGCACGAGCGCGACATGCTCTGCAAGGCGATCGAGGAGGACATCCTCGCCGAAGACTGGGACGCCGCGATGATCCTCGTCAAGGAGCTCGCCGAGCGGTTCGGCTACCGCATCGAGGCCGAGGACTTCCGCGCCCGGATCGACCGGGCCCGCGCGACGACGATCGACCGCCGCGTGACTGAGGCGGTCCGCAACCTCGACGCGATGATCGTCCGGCTCGACTGGGACAACGCGCTCGCCGAGGCCGAACGCATCGCCCGAGTGTTCCCGGAGTCATCACGCGTCGAGGGCCTTCGGAACAAGGTCACGAGGTCGCGTACGCGCTACAAGGAAGAACTCGAGCGGCGCTTCCTGCACGCCGCGGAAGCAGAGCGTGTTGACGAGGCCGTCGAGCTGCTCAAGGAGCTCGATAGCTACCTGACCGAAGCCGAGGCCGAGCCCTACCAAGAGCTCGCCCGCGGCGTGATCGGAAAGGCCCGCGAAAATCTGGGCGTGCAGTTCAAGCTCTATGTCCAGGACAAGAACTGGCGCGACGCCGCCGTCGTGGGCGAGCGCATTATCGGCGAGTTCCCGAACACACGCATGGCAGAAGAGGTCCGCGGCATGATCGACACTATCCGCGACCGCGCCTCCGCAATGCCGCTCTGAATCGGTTACGGAGCCGGCGCGAGCCGGTCGCCGCACTGTGTGCCGGTCGTGTAGAGATCGATGAACTTGAAAAGGTCCGTCGTCGAGACCACGCCGAACGGCGCGGCGATATCGACGATCGACCGTGTGACCTCATCGCCCTCGCTCGCCGTGAAGATGTCGATGAAGGCATACAGATCAGCGACACTGATCACACCAAACGGAGCGGCGAGATCAAGATCGCACGTCCCGCGACGCGGCGTGATCGAGACCTCATCGATGTACCAGTCGCCGACGCGGATCAGCCCGAAACCCATTGGTTGATCCGGGTTGAACCCCACACTGACCGGCTCGCCGCTCGCCGGCAGCGGCAGAAGAACACGTTCGCGTTTCCAGTCCGGCGTTCCATCGATTGATGCGAGCGCGAGCCGCGCGGCCGGCGTGTCCGCGGGCGTCGAGAACACCTGCAGCGGCGACGTCGCGCGGAGACCGTTCGCCGCGAAACGCACCTCGAGATGCCCGGCGGGCGCTGTCGATTCGAGCGGCACCGTGATCAGCCCGGTCCCGGTGCCGATCTTCTGAGCGGCCTCGCCCCGGAAGGCCGGCACGGGCAGCGAGCCGCTCGGCGGCAGCTGCCCCGGCATCCAGCGGTTCAGCGCGAGCGCACCGAACTCGAACGACTCGACCAACGGGAGCGTGTAGACCTCTTCATCAAACGGCACGCCGATCCCGACGCCCCGGACCTCCCACGCGGTCATGCCCTCGGCACGCACACGGAGCGGCGCGCGGAACGCGCGAGCTTCCGCCGGCACCTGTACAACCGTCCGCTCGAACAGCCCCGGCCGATCGGGCGACAGCGTCGCGATCGGCAGCCACTCCGCGTTGACACCGACTTCGATCACCAGCCGGTCATCGGGTGAGAGCGCTGGCAGCCCGATCGGGGAAACCTCGACCGCGACGTGCTCGTCGGGCAGCGCCGAGGTATCGAGCTCAAGCGTCCTGAGCCCGCCGCTCGGCGCGACGATGATTCCGGTTTGCACGCCGCCCGGGCCGACCGCGGGGAAGAAATCCCGGGCCCCGGCCCAGACCGTGTCGTCGAGCAGCGCGTCCCCGAGCCCGATGTCGCCGGGCGCGGTGATCGGATCATCGCCGACACACGTCGAATGCACCACGTTGCTCGCGATCGCCGCACGCACCGTCGCGCCAAACTCGATCGGCGAACTCAGCCCGTCGCACGCCCCGATCGTCGCGCACATCACACGGCAGTCGCCCGACCCGTTGCAGTGCTGCGCGCCCCAGTTATGCCCGAGCTCGTGCGTCACAAGACCGATCCGCCGGTTCGCACCCGTGAGCCACTGGCTGATGCCGTAGGGCGAATCGCCGCACGCCGAGTCCTGCGACGCCCGGCCGGCGATCCCGCCGTCAAACACGCGACCTGACAGCAGATGCCCGAAGTCAAAGTCCACCTCGCCCCGCCGCGCGTCGAACGTCGACCGTGCCTGGCTCAGCAGCGCGATCGAATCCGTCCCGACGTACGGCTCGGCCCCGGGGCTCTCGTAGATCCGGATCTCGACAAGCTCATACCGCAGCCCGAACGACCGCCCGTAGACGTCGCTCACGCCGGCGATCAGCGACTCCACCGCCGCCACCGTCGCGTTGACGTCGAGGCCGAACTGCTCGAAGAGCGGATAGTCCACATCGACCGCGAGCCGCGCGACACCGTCGAAGGGCGGCGCATTGAACGCCGCCGCCGCGATGAAACCAGGAACGAGCCCCGTCAGTTCGCTCGGCTCGGTCAGCAACCCCACGATCGGCTCCGCACCAACGAACGCCTCCGCGTGGTCGTGCCCCTCGTGCCCCTGGTGTCCCTCGTGCCCTTCGCCGCCGGTGTCGGCGTGCCAGACCGGATTCCCGCACGCCATGTCGTCGAGCAGCTCCGGGTCGATCACGAGCGCGATGTTCTCGCCGCCCACGTGCTCGATCTCGAGAACCCGTCCGTCAGACGTCGTCAGCACGCCCGTTAACTCGCCGCCGATCAGGCTGCCCGTGAGCCGCGTCCCGGGATCGGCGGGGGTGACGCCGCGGACCGTCGTTGCGGGCACCCCGCTGACCGTCCGCGAACCTGAGACGCCCTCGATCACGACCCGGAAATCATCCGCTCGCAGCACGATCGGCTCGAGCTCAACGGCCCGATCCACGCCATCGACCGCGATCGTGGTCGCGGTGGGGACGTCAGTAGTGAGGGCAGACTGCGACCATGCCCCGCTCGTGAGGCAGATCAACGCACAACCACAGGTGGCTCGCCGCATCGGTCTCGTGTCTCCCGCGGGCCCGAGAGGGCCCAGACTCCGTTTCCCACTATACCGGGCAACGAACAAATCGAAAGAATCGGACGTGACTTCATGACCCTGATCGGGGAAAATATGTATCGGACCGTTGTCGCGGTCCGGGCATCAGCCGGCACGAGCCGGGAAACACCTGTGCCCCCGAGAGATCGGCGGCGAAGAAGGAGACAGACGAGATGAGCAAGCTCTTCCCATGCACGGTCGCACTCGCAATCACAGGCGCGGCCAGCGCCCAGACCACGCCGCCGCCGCTCGCGTTCAACGTCCACACCGGCGTCGATAGCCTCATCCTCCCCGCCTTCGCGACCGGCCCCGCGCCCTACGGCCTGGCAAGCTTCGTCGTGCCGCCAGATATCTTCGGCACCGGCGGCAGCGAGGTCCCGCCCGATACCGCGGCCGCCTTCGCGATCATCGACGACGCATCGATCATCCCCGGAATCGATCAGGACATCCCGGGCTTCGACCTCGTCCTCGTCGTCAACGTCACGCCCTTCCAGCTCGAGGGTGTCGGCTTCGGCTTCGGGCAGGCGTTCGCCGACCTCACCGACTTCAACGGCGGCATGCCCGCCGCCAACGGGCTCCTCCCGCCGGGCGGTCTCTACCTCACGCTCATCTCCGAGCAGGACACCCGCGACATCACCTTCACGCTCGATACGCCCGCCGGCGTCGAGCAGCGCTTCACGTTCTCGCAGGCGTCCCTGATCGACGCCCCGCCCGCGCGGGCCGCCTTCATCCCGATCCCGGCGCCCGCCGCGGCCGGCGCGTTCGCCGCCGCCGGCCTCGTCGCCGCGCGTCGCCGCCGCTGATTCAGCTTTCGTCTCGAACGATAGAAGGCCCGCTCCGCAAACCGGGGCGGGCCTTTGTTATGCGCTACTCGGGCCGATGATCGAGCAGCACCCAGTCCGGTGCCTGCGGCCCGCGCAGACCTGCGACGTCCATCCATCGGCTCACGGTCGTCAGCGGCAAGCCGCGCAGGTCCACGACCGATCGAGCCACGCCGCCGATCGGCGCGTCCGTCCGCGTCACGACCGCCCGCGCACTCCGGGGCGGATCCAGCGTCGCGAGCGTCCGAGCCGCCCGGTTCACCGGCGCGTTGTCGCCGAAGGACGGGCAGATCAGCACCACCGACGCCCCGCGCTCGCCGAGATGCCCCGCCGCAGCGGCGACGGTCGGCGCCAGGTCCTCCGACACCGTCCGCACCTCAGCCTCGGTCTCCGCGAGCGCCCGCCGCACGACGGAGAACCGATCCGGCGTCGTCAGCACCAGCGTCTTCGAGAGCCTCGCGATCGATCCCGCAAGCTCCGCCGCGATCGGCAACTCGAGATCGACGTCCCGCACCTCGATCGCGATCACCCGTGCACCGGCTTGTGCATTCGCCGCGAGCGGCAGCGGCCGTAGCCGGGCTCTCAGCGTCGCCGCGAGCGTCTCGATCGTGTCCGCCGACCGATCGAGACGCACGCGCGTCCACGGGTCACGCGCGTTCGACACGGCCGTCACGCGCCGATCACCGAGCCGAAGCTCGACGGTGTTCTCCTGGTCACGCTCGACCTCGAACGCGACCGAGCACGCGATATCGACCTCGCCCTCATTCGGCGGGACATCCGCGACGAAGTACACCCAGGCGTGCTTCGCCCCGATCTCCTTGCCGATGAACCGCACCGGCGGAGCATCCTCCGCGACCGGCACGCTGCTGCCGCCGCTCGACGCCGCCCGCAGAACGAACCGCTCCCCGAGGTAGGACGCTATCGCCTCGTCCACACCGGGCGTGGTCTCGATGTTCAACTCGCTGTCGCCCGTAAAGCGCCGCAGCGCCTTCTCGAGATCGTCGGGCCAGAGCCGCAGCGCGACCTCGATCGCTGTTCCGTCCTCGGTCAGCGTCGCCTCGGCGAACGCGACGTGGTAGGGGTGGACCTCGGCCGACTCGGCTTCGGTCACCGAAAGCCCGGCGGCCGCGTACTCCGCGGCCGCCGGGGCAGAAATCAGAATCGAGAGCGCGAGCAGCGCCTCAGCGGTTCTCGCCGCTGCGGCCGCCGCGACGGGACGAACTCCCACGCCGCTCCTCCTCCTGCGCCTCGCGCATCGGGTTGTCCGTGCTCCGCCCGCGCTGCTTGAACAGCTCGAACCGGCTCATCTCCGGCTGCGGCGGGAAGTGGTTGTTCGAGAGGTCCACGTCGGCCGTCTCCAGACGCGGGTCGAGCACGATCCGCTCGACCTCGCGGTCGGTCATGAACAGCTTCGAGACCTGCTCGTTGTCATAGCGCCAGATCTCCGCGGGGATCTCGATGATCTCGCTCGTGCCGTCGGTGTAGAACATCTCGACGATCACGGGCATGACCAGCCCACCGTGGTTGGTGAAGTCCACGACGTAGAAGTTCATCCCGAGATCGAGCAGCCGGCGCTCCTCCGGGCTCAGCGACTCGATGAACTCGCGGTAGCGCCGCTGATCACCGGGCGTTGCGTCGAGCGGGTCGTACCGGTTGTAGAAGTCCAGCAGCTCGGGGAACTCGTCCGTGTACTTCGGGCCGCCGGCGTACCGCTCTTTGCTGAGCGTCACAGGCTGGGCCGCGCGGTCCTGCTTGTCCAGACGCTCCTGCAGCGACGGGTTCGCAGGCTCGATGCGGAAGTGCCGCACGTCGTCGATCGAGATGTCCACGTGGTCGGTCGTGTAGAACCAGCCGCGCCAGAACCAGTCGAGATCCACGCCCGACGCGTCCTCCATCGTGCGGAAGAAGTCCGCCGGCTCCGGACGCTTGAACATCCAGCGCTCGGAGTAGGTCTTGAACGCGTGATCGAACAGCTCGCGACCGAGCACGGTCTCGCGGAGAATGTTGAGCGCCGTCGCGGGCTTCGCGTAGGCGTTCGGGCCCAAGTTCAGCACCGCGTCCGAGTTCGTCATGATCGGCACCTGGCGGCTCGACCGCATGTACCCCACGATGTCCTGCGGCTCGCCGCGGCGGCTCGGGTACTCGTCCTCCCATTCCTGCTCGCACAGGAACTGCAGGAACGTGTTCAGCCCCTCGTCCATCCACGTCCACTGACGCTCGTCCGAGTTCACGATCATCGGGAAGTAGAAGTGCCCGACCTCGTGGATGATCACCGAGATCAGACCGTACTTCGTCCGCGCCGAGTACGTCCCGTCCTCGTTCGGGCGGGGCCCGTTGAAGCAGATCATCGGGTATTCCATGCCGCCGATCGGGCCGTTGACCGAGATCGCGACCGGGTACGGGTAGTCGAAGCTGTAGCGGTTGTAGATATTGATCGTGTGGATGATCGAGTGCGTCGAGTAGCGGCTCCACAGCGGCTCGCCCTCGTTGGGGTAGTAGCTCATCGCCATCGTGTCGGTCTCGCCGACCGTGTGGCCCTGCGCATCCCAGATGAACTTGCGGCTCGTGGCGAACGCGAAGTCACGCACGTCCTCCGCGACGTAGTGCCACGTCTTCGTGCCGCGGGCGGGCGTCCGCTCGTTCTCGAGCGCCTCCTCGGGCGTCACGATGAACATGGGCTTGTCGGCCGTCTTCGCCTCGCGAAGCCGCTGCCGCTGCGTGCGGGTCAGGACGTCGTCCGGGTTCTGCAGCTCGCCCGTCGAGGCCACGATGTGGTCATCGGGCACAGTCAGCTTGACGTCGTAATCGCCGAACTCGAGCGTGAACTCGCCGCGACCCAGGAACTGCCGGTGCTGCCAGCCCGCGTAGTCGGTGTACGCCGCCATCCGCGGGAACCAGTGCGCCATCTCGTACAGGTAGTTCCCGTCCTTCTCGAAGTACTCCGCCGCCGTGCGGCTGTTGATCACCCGAGAGTCGTTGATCAGGAAGTCCCACCCGATGTTGAACGTGAACGTCTCGCCCGACGCCAGCGGCTCCGGCAGATCGACCCGCATCATCGTGTGCACGATCGTGTGATCGAGATCGCGCTTGCGCGCATCGGAGACCTCGGTGATGTTGTACCCGCCGTCGAACTCCATCGTCTCGAGCATCTGGCGCAGCTGCGAGAACGACATGCGGTCAAAGCCGCCGTTCGAGGTCTGCGTGAGGTTCTGCTCCGATTCGGGCGTGAACCGGTTGCGGTCGAGCTGCACCCAGAGGTAGCTCAGCTCGTCCGGCGAGTTGTTGTGGTAGGTGATCGTCTCGTACCCGGTGAGCCGGTTCTCACGCTCGTCGAGCGTCGCCTCGATGACGTGGTCCGCCTCGTTCTGCCAGTACTGTGGACCCGGCGCACCCGACGCGGTCCGGTAGACGTTGGGCGTCGGCAGCAGCTCGTCGAGCTCGCGGAACTTGTCCTGCTGCGGGTACTTCGTATTCTCGAACGGCTGCGAGCCGAGCACCACCGTGCTCATCGACACAACCGCGAGCGCGCCGGCCAGCCGTCGAGCCGCGGCACCGATCATCCCATCCATCATGCGTTGGACCTTTCGCAAGGGCCGCCCGCGGGCCCGGCGTCACCATCCGCCGAGCCTGACAGCCGCCTCCAGTACATGACTATACGGCACCCGAGCGATCCTGCAAAACCAGAACCCGAACGCCAGCGCCGGGCCGGACGCGCACCAGCCGTGCGTCACATGCATCAATAAATCCCGTAGTTCCGTGCGGGCAGCAGAATCACCCGCGGCCGCACGAATTCCCAGTCATCGACATCGTTGTCCGGCGCGGGCGTCGTCGTGATCCGGATCGTGTTCTCGCCGATCAGCAGCAGCTCCGCCGGGATCGGGATCTGCTGCGTCGCGTACGCCCCGCTCGACGGCGAATTCTGGAACCCCGCCCGCAGCCGCCGCCCGTTCACATAGATCCGGTGCGGCCCCTGGATGCCCTTCGCGACCAGCTCCAGCCGCGCGAGCCCGATCCGCGGCGCGACCTGATCCCGCCCGAGCTCGAAATCGAACGAGATCGTCTCGCCCTCGCTCTCGCGCTGGAACTGGCTGTTCACGCGCCCAGTGAACGCGTCGTTCCCGAGGTGGTGCACCTCGGGCTCGTCCTCGAGCGCGATCACGTTCGGATCACGCCGCTTGAGCAGGATCGCCGTGGGCCGCTCGCGCAGCGCGTCACGCCGCTCGAACGACCCCGCGCCCGGCTCGTAATCCTCGGCCTCCGCCGTGATCGCGCCGAAGTCCGGCAGCCGCTCGACACCGAACGCGAAACGCCCGTCCGCCTCCGTTCGCATCCACAGGCCCTGTGTGCCGCGCAGCGGCAGCCGCACCGTCGCGCCCGCGATCGGCTCGCGCGTGTCCTCATCGACGACAATCCCCCGCACCCATTCCTCCGCGTTCGCGACCTCCGCCGACCCATTGCCCTCGATCCGCGGCGTCAAAATCAAGCGCGGGTTCACAAACTCGAAGTCATCCCGATCGCTGCGGCTCGCACGCGCCGAGCGGAACCGCAGCAGGTTCCCGCCCTCGAGCAACAGATCGACGGGCACGCGGAACCGCTGCTCGCGGAACGACCCATCGCTCGGGCTCGGCCGCGACTCGCCGATCACGCGGCCGTTCAGCTCGACCCGGTTCTCCGACTGCGTGCCCTTCATCAGCACGCTCAATTCAGCGCTCAGGATCTCGGGTCCTGCCTGCTCATCACCCAGCACAAACGGAAGCCCGATCGACACGCCCTCGGTCTCGCGCTGGAACTGGCTGTTCACGCGCCCGCTGAAGCTGTCGTCGCCGAGGTGGTGCACCTCGGGCGTGGACTCGAGCGCGATGTCGTACGGATCGAGCGCCGAGAGCAGCATCTCCACGTACGCCCCGTCCTCCAGGTCACGCTCATCGAGCGACTCCGCGCCGGGCACGTAGCCCGGGTGCGACGCCGTCAGCGCGACCGTGCTCGGGATGTCGTCGGCCGTCAGCGCAAACTCGCCCGCCGCGTCCGTCGCGACAACAAGATCCGTCCCCTGCAGATCGATCTTGATCGTCGCGCCCTCGATCGGCTCGCCCGTGTCCTCGTCGCGGACCAGACCCGAAAGCCGAAGCCGCGCGTCGATCGGCTCGACATACTCCGGCATCGCGACGTCCGCCTCGAGCGCCGCGAGCGGCGACGCCGCGACATCAAGCCCTGGCAAGCCCAGACCAAGATCAAGCGTCGGAGCCGCATCGCCCGAGCCCGTCTCGAACGCCAACGCGTCGTTCACCGCGCCCGCATCACCGGCAGCCGCGAGATCAACGAGCGTCTCCGACGCGTCGGGTCCGTCGAGTACCGCGTTGCCGTCGCTCGACGCCAGACTCGACACGCCCTCGATCTCGACCTCGCCGCCGGCCGAACCGTCGTCCTCACCAACACCCGGCAGCGCCGCCGCGAAGTCGGCATCAAGCCCGAGCGCCGAAGCATCGAACGTGGGCGTTGCGACATCAAGCCTGCCAGAAGCCGCGGCATCCGCAAGCTCCGCCTCGATCGCGAGCCCGCCGCCGACCGATGCGTCCGCACCAGCAGCATCGAGCGCCACCGTGCTGCTCGCCCCGCCGCCAACTTCCGGGCCATCGCCGACCTGCTCGGCCGACAACCCGTCCGCCGCCGCGATCGCCGTCTCGGCACCGCCGCCGTCGGCCGTCGCCGCTTCCGGCATCGCGAGATCACCAACGCCATCAAGATCCCCGAGCCCCGCGATCTGCGTGGGCTGCAGCACCGCCGGCTCGCCGCCCGCTGACGCCGCCTCGGCCGCGCTCGTCTCGATCCCCGATGAACCCTCCGCGATCGCCTCGCCGCCAGCAACGCCGGTGAGCTCTACCGAACTCGACCCCGCCTGCGCCAGCTCGGGCCCCGTGCCGGCCGATCCCGTAACACTCGGCGCGGTCGCTTCCGCGAGAGCCGCCTCCGTCCCTGAACCAGAAGCCGCCGTCGCTTCCGGCACCGCCGCGGCGTCCGCCGAGACCGCCCCGCCGAGTGCTGCGACATCGGTCGAGGTCACGAGCGGCGACCCGCCCGCGCTGGGCTCCGCCGCGTCGCGCGTCCCTGTTTCGATGCCGGCCTGCGCCTCCGGCGCACGGATCGAACCGCCCGCGGCCGCGAGCTCCGCGGCCCGCGTCCCCGCGTTCGGATCGCTCGCGTCCGGCGCGACACGCCCCGACGACGCCACGCGCTCCGCGAGCGCCCGCGTCGCGGCCTCGCTCGAAGAGCTCTCCGTCCCGCGTTCCGCGGCCGCGACCTCGGGAACCGTCGCCGAGGTCTCCGACGCCATCTGCATCGCCTCGACGGGCGTGGACTGCGCATCGAGACTCGACGCGCTCGACGCCGCCGCCTCAGCTGACGAAGACGCGGGCATCATCATCGATTCCACCGCGCGGGCGCTGTTGCTCGCCGCCGCCATCTCGACCGAGCGGGATTCGACATTCATGGGCGTCGGCGCCGCCGCCGATGACGCCGTCCGCGCCGCCGACGCCGCGCTCGCGGTCATCGCCGACCGGATCTGCGAGCGAGCCGCGGCGCCCGCGGCGCCCGACGCGAGCGAGACCCGCGTCCCCGACTCCGTCCCGTCCTCGCCCTCATCGGGCACTACCGCCCAGATCGAGAGCAGCACCACCAACGCCGCGTGCACGAGCAGGCTCGCCAGGATCGCGCGAGCCAGCAGCCCGACCGTCGCGATCCCGCGCTCCCACGACGTCGCCGCCGCGGCTCGACGCAGCAGCGCCAGCAGCAGGACGGCCGCCAGCACCGCGAGAATCCACGGAAGCAGCCCGAGCAGATCCGCGAGCCAGCCCATGTCCGCGAAGCGGCTCAGCGAACTCAGGTACACCTCGCGCGTCACCGACCGGTACAGATCGCTCGACGATGCAACGCCGTCCGACGCGAAGTGAATCGCGAACCCTTCAAGACTGATCGAAGGGTCGGCCTCGTTCGCCGCGGTGTTCAGATCGAGCAGCGGCTCGACCACCCCGTACTCAACACCCGTCTCACCCGCTGCCCGGCGAACGCGGTACAGGTCCATCCCGCCGAGCCCGTCCGCGCGGTCCGACGCGAAGTACAGGAAATCTCCGCGAGGCGAGAGCGCGGGCCCCATCTCATCGCCAGCCGAGGCCAGGCCGTCGAGCCGCGACACCGGACGAGACGCCACGCCCGCCTCGTACAGCTCATAGCCGCCGGCATCTGGCAGTTCGTCATCGTCCGAGACCGCGACCTCGCGGTCCGAACTGAAGAGCACCCCGTCGCCCCACGGCATCGGGGCGAGCTCGTTCGCCGAGGTGTTGATCCCTGCGCGGAGCGGCTCTGCCTCGCCCCAGCCGCGACCAACGCGCGGCGAGCGCCACAGATCAAACCCGCCCGACCCGCCGGGCCGGTCCGAGGCGAAGTACAGCCATTGGCCGTCCTCCGACTCCCGCGCCCCAAGCTCGTTGTCGATCGAGTTCGCCGACCGCAGCGGACGCGCCGCGACCCACTCGTCGCCCGACCGGTCCGCGATCCACAGATCGCTGTCGCCGTCCTCCGACGCCCGCGAGAAGTAGAGCCGGTTCCCGTCGCGCGAGAGCCGCGGCTCGTACTCCTCCGCGTCCGTGTTCGCCTCGCCCAGCAGCGACTCGGGCGGCTGCCACAACACATCCCGCAGCGGCGCCTCGTCCGCGTCCGTCCGGATGCCCGCGTCGTCGGTGTAGAACCGGTTCGTCGCGCCCGTGGACCACCACCAGACCGCCGCCGCGGCCGAGGCGATCGCGCCGATCCCGAGCACGAGTCCTGCGATCCCCGACTTGCCCGCCATGGCGTCGTCTCCGCGAAGTCCGCTGCCGCTAGTTGATCGGCACGCTGTCCAGGAACGGTTGATCCACGCCCGCCGCCTTGCACACATCGAGCGCCCGGGCCACCGATCCGTACGGCGCGTCCCTGTCCGCACGCACCGAGACCTTCTGCTCGCCGTTCGCCTCGACCGCCTGCTCGACGAGCGTCCGAAGCTGCTCGACCGTCGTCGCCTGCCCGCCCACGATGATCGTGCCCGCTGCGTCCACGTTGATCACGATCTCGCGCAGCGCCGCCGAGAGCGGCCCCGCCGCCTCGGCCTCGGGCAGCGTGATCTGCGTCTCGCGCTCGGCCTGCTGATAGGTCGTCGCGACCAGAAAGAAGATGAGCAGCAGGAACACCATGTCGATGATCGGCGTCAGCTCGACCATCGGACCCGAGTCCTGCTTGTGCTTCGCGCTCGCGATGATCACGCCGTCACCCCGGCGCCCGCCAGCCCGTCACCGATCTCGACCGACTCGGTCTCCGCCGGCTTCACGATCTTCTCGGGAACACTCTCGGTCTCTGCTGTATCCGCGTGCTTCCGCTCGAGCACGTACGTCTCAACAAACCACACGCACAGCCGATCGAGATCCCGCGTCAGCCCCTCGACCCGGCCCGCGAGCCAGTGGTAGAAGACCAGCGTCGGGATCGCGACGAGCAGGCCCGCCGCGGTCGTGATCATCGCCTCATAAATGCCGCCCGCGAGCTTACCGGCCTTGCCCAGCGCGTCCTCCGAGGTCGCGACGGTCTGGAACGCCTCGATCATGCCGAAGATCGTGCCCGTCAGCCCGAGCAGCGGCGCGATCGCCGCGACAACGGTGAGCGCCCGCAGACGCCGCCGCATCCGGTAGACCTCTTCCTCGCCCGCAGCGCCGAGGTGCTTCTCGACGACATCATGCCCGTGGCCGAGCTTGTCGAGCCCCGCGAGCATGACGCGCCCCGCGCCGTGGTTCGCCTTCTTGCACAGCTTCACCGCGTCCGCCCGAGCCCCGGCCGAAACCGGCTGGTCGCCCAGCGCCTTCGCGAGCTTCTTGTCGAACCCCCTGGGCGCGAACTTCGTCCTGCGAAGAACGCCCATCCGCTCGAACACCACCGCGACGACCACGAGCGAGCACAGCCCGATCGGGATCATCATCGGCCCGCCCTTGAGCGCGAAATCGAGGACGGAATTCACGGCCGCCTCTTCCGCGGCCTGCGCCAACACCAGCATCACCGACCTCCTCGCGTCTCACTCGAAGAACCGCCGCGTCCCGGCAAGGGCGTCCCGCGCAGCCCGCCGAGCCGCTCCTGGGCGAGCGTCGCCCAGTTCGACTCACCGAACCGCTCGACCACGTCGCGGTACTGCCGCCGCGCCTCGCCGACCTTGTTCATCTGCTCAAACACACGCCCCGCCTCGTACAACGCCGCGGCGCTCCACTCGGGCTCGGCGTGCACGATGTCCGTCCTCAAGAGCTCCGTTGCCGCCTCATCCAGACGCCCGAGGGCAAACAGGCACTCGCCGATCTGGAACTGCGCGCGGGCCGCGGTGGGGCCCGTGTGGTTCTGCGTCACGACGCGGTACGACTCGATCGCCCGCTCCTGCTCGCCCGCGTTCTCTAGCGCCCACGCCGCCCCGAACCGCGCCCGGAACCACAGGTCGCTCGACTCGAACTCCGAGAGATGCCGCTCGAACGCCGCACGGCTCGCCGCCCAGTTCTGCTCCTGCGCCCGCGCCTCGCCGAGCCGCAAGAGCGCCGGCTCGAGCTCATCGGTCTGTTCATCGGCGGACGTGATCACCTCGAACGCCTCCGCCGCGTCACGCGGACGGTTCAATGCAAGCAGCGACTCCCCCTCGATCAGCGCCGCCGGCGCCCACAAGTTGCCGAGCTCACACGAGGTTTCGAGTGCCTCGATCGCCCCGCCCGGATTCCCGAGCCGCTGCCGCGACCACGCGAGCTGATACGCCGCGGGCCCGCAGATCGACTCGGGCACGTCGCGTCCGTTGAGCACGCTCAGGAGCGACTCCGCGCGATCGATGTCGTGCCGTTCGATCTCCAGCAGCGCCAGCTCAAACCCGGCGAACGCGGCGATGTCGTCGCTTGAAGATTCGTCCAGCAGTTCCTCAAGCCGATCGGCAGCATCGCCCGTGTCACCCATCGCGCGAAGCGCCCGTGCGATCTCGAACGACGAAAGCCGCCGCAGCGCGTCATCAAGTTCATCGATGTCCGCACGCCGCAGCGCCGAGAGCGCGTCGGAGTGCTCGCCCGACCGCGCCAGAGCCACGGCCTCGAGCGCCGCGGCAACCGACTCATCCGTGCCGTCCGCCGCGCGTCGCGCTTCGGAGAAGACTTCCGCCGCTTGCTCGGTATCGCCCGCCGCGAGCAGCGCCCGCCCGCGATCGATCATCGCCTGCACACGCAGGTCGCCGCCGCCCGCGCTGGCAGCGGCGCCCAGGAACCGCTCGGCCCGCTCCGGGTCACCCGCACGCATCGCGATCGCGCCCAGGTGACGCAGCGCGAAGGGACGGAACCGGTCGCTCCCGGCCATCTCAAGCAGCGGCTCAAGAACCTCCTCGGCTTCGTCATCCCGTCCCAATTCGATCAGCGACTGCCCGGTCTCAAACGCTGCCTGCGCCCGGATCTCGTCCTCGGCGTCAGAGCCGATCGACGCCAAGGTATCGATCGCCAGGTCGTGCTTGTCCTGACGCGCCTGAGCGAGCCCGAGCCGAAGCCGCGCCGCGTCCGCATCGGCGGGGGTGTCGCCCGTATCGAGATACATCGTCAGGTACCGCTCGGCGTCCGCCCACTCACCCGCCTCGACCGCACCGTCCGCGAGCGCCCGGAGCGCGGGACGGAACTCACCCGTGGTGTCGGTCTCCGCAGCATCGGCGAGCAACTCCGCCGCCTCCGCGTGCTCGCCCTGCCGCGAGAGCACCATCCCGAGCCGGTACCCGCCGCGCGAGCGGATGCCGTCGTCGAGGCCTCCCGTTCGCAGCAGCGTCCGCAGCACACGCTCGGCATCATCAAGCCGATCTGTTCTGTAGAGCGACTCCGCGAGCACCAGCGCCGCCGTCGGCACCGTCTCGTGGTCGTCGTGCTCGGTCAGCACCTGCGCCGCCGCCTCGATCGCCTCGGCGTGGTTCTCTCGAGCAAGCTCGGCAGCCGCGATCGCGGTCAACGCATCGGGCACCTGCGGATGGTCCCCGTGCTCCGCGACAAACCGCCGGAACGCCGGCAGCGCGTCGCCGGTCTCGCCCGCACGCTCGAGCGCCACCGCGAAGTCGTACATGATCGAAGCCGAGAGCGGCCCGTCGGCATCCAGTTCAAGGGCCCGCTCCAGCCGCGACGCCGCGACGTCCGCGCGCCCATCACGCAGCGCCGCCTTGGCGTGCCAGTAGCTCGCGTCCTGCGCGAGCCGCTCGTCATCCGCGTCGATCACGCTCGCCAGCGATTCCTCGGCATCCTGCAGCCGGCCCGCATCGATGAGCGCCCGCCCGAGCTCGTACCGCGCCCGCGCCGGCAGATCCGACCCGACGAGCTCACCCAGCTCATCGAGTCGAGCGATCGCGGTGTCGGTTTCGCCGAGTTCACGCAGCACCGTCGCGAGCCCGAGGAGCGCATCGGCCCGCGTCGCGTCGGTCGATGTTTCGAGCGCGTACTCGAACGCCTCGCGCGCATCGTCGCGCTCGCCGAGCGCGTGCAGGCTCTGGGCCCGCCGCAGCGACGCGATAGCCGCGATCGGCTCGCTCGGATCGTTCCGAAGAATCGAGTCAAAGGTCTGTGCCGCCTCGCCGTGGTCCGATTCCGACGCGGCCGCCGTCGCCTCAAAGAGCCTGAGCCGCTGCCACGACGCCGAGCCGCGATCGGTCTTCTCGCCGTGCTCGCTTGCCGTGCGGCGGGCTTGGCCGAACTCGCCCGCGAGGACGAGCGACTCGACCGCCATCGCCGCCGCCTGCCCGGTGCTGCGGTGGTCGCCGTGCCGCCGCAGCAGGACGCCGTACGCCGCCGCCGCGTCCTCGAAGTTGCGTGTCTGATACAGGCAATGCCCGCGGAGCAACGCCGCGTCCGCGGAGAACCGGAACCCCGTCTCCGGGACGTCCTCGAGAGCCGTGAATGCCTCGTTAAATTCGCCTTCCCGGAAAATAGCCAGCCCGAGCCCGTAAGCCGCCGACCGCCGCGTCTCGCGATCGGCATCGTCATCAGCAAGGACCGCCCGGTACTCGGTCGCCGCGAGGTCGTTCAGGCCCCGCTGCAGCAGCCCGTTGCCGGTCTGCAGGCGGGCCTCGATCGTTCCAAGTCGCGGCTGGGCCTGGAGTTGGTGCGGAACGGCGAGAAGAGCCGCGGCTCCGAGGGCCAGAACTGCGGCGCGCGCACTGATTCGTCGTTCCATCGCATTTCTCCCTGCGCGCGGCGTCCCTGCGCGCGGTGTCCGACCTCTTGGATGCTCTTCGGGAGTCCGCCCGTCGCCTTTCGGCCCGCCCTCTTCAACCAGCCTCAGGGACGACGCGCTGCGAACTCTCCCGCAAGATACCAAGAGGTCCGGCTGACGTTTCCCGACGATGCGGTACGCTTGGCCGGGCAGGTCAGGGGAAATCTCAAACTCAGGGAGAATCGAGATGATCGCACGATCTTTGCGCGCGCTAGGTGTCGCTCTCGCGGGGCTGCCAACGGCTCTCGCCAGCGCCCAGGCCATCGCGCCGCTCACGACCGACATCCACACCAAAAAGCACAACGAGCCCCACGACAAGGTGCTCGACAACGACCGGTTCCACACAAGCAGGACCGGTGCGCCGCTGTTCCTGCCGGCCGAGGAGGACGCGTTCGTCTTCGCGGTGTTCGGTGACCGCACGGGCGGGCCGAACGAGGGCATCGACATCCTCGCCCAGGCGATCCACGACACCAACCTGCTCGAGCCCGATCTGGTCATGACGGTGGGCGACATGATCCAGGGCTACAACCAGACGCCGGGCTGGCTCGAGCAGATGAACCAGTACAAGCACGTCATGAACGAGCTGCTCTGCCCTTGGTTCCCCGTCGCGGGCAACCACGACGTCTACTGGCGCGGCCCCGACCGACCCGAGGGCGAGCACGAAGCCAACTACGAGGTCAACTTCGGCCCGCTCTGGTACTCCTTCGACCACAAGGGCTCGACCTTCATCGCGCTCTACTCCGACGAGGGCAACCCTTCCACGGGCGAGAAATCGATCTCGCGCCCCGACACCCAGGTCATGTCCGACGAGCAGTTCAACTGGCTCGCCGGCGCGCTCGAGCGGGCGTCGGGCTCGAACCACGTCTTCATCTTCCTGCACCACCCCCGCTGGATCGGCGGCCGCTACGGCGACGACTGGGAGAAGGTCCACGAGCTGCTCGTCAGCGCGGGCAACGTCTCGGCCGTCTTCGCGGGCCACATCCACCGCATGCGGTACGACCCCCGCGACGGCATCGAGTACGTCACGCTCGCGACCGTGGGCGGCTCCAACCAGCTCATCTCCAAAGAAGCCGGCTTCCTGCACCACTTCGACATTGTGACCGTGCGCGAGGACCAGATCGCGCTCGCCACGCTGCCCGTCGGCGAGGTCATCGACGTCCGTGAGGTCACGGGCGAGATCTCCGAACTCGCCAGCGCCGTCTCCGGCATGTCGCCGACCTTCGCCAGCACCGTCGAGGTCGCGTCCGATGGCTCGGTGAGCGACACGATCCAGGTTACCGTCGCGAACCCGGTCGATGCGAGCCTCGACATCGAGGTCCGCCCGACCTCCAGGGACAGCCGGTGGACGATCTACCCCGATCACGACCACGGCAGGCTCGAGCCGGGCGAGACGAAGTCGTACCGCTTCCGCCTCTCACGCCCCGCGGACATGATCGACGAGTACCTGCGTCCGGTCTCGGTCGAGCTCGGCGTGGACCTGCTCACGAGCAACGCCCGCTTCCCGATGAAGACCGTCGAGACGACCGTTCCGGGCACGCTCATCCTCGAGGAGCCCGCGATGCCCTCCACCGAGGCGGTCCTCAGCATGTCGGGCGAAAACGCCGGCGCGGTCGTCGATCTCGCGTCCGTCGCGCTCGAGGACGGCCCGCTCACCGTCGAGTGCTGGGTCAAGCCCCGCTCGTTCAACGGCCGTGACGGCGTCATCGGCTCCGGCGCCTACGGCTTCTGGTTCGATGGAGGACGCCCGGTCTTCTACGTCCGCGCCAACGGCCGCTGGACCGACGCCGCGATGGACGAGGGCCGCACGCTCGACCCGGGCCAGTGGTACCACTTCGCCGGCGTCTTCGACGGCAGCGAGGTCCGCTTCTACATCGACGGCGAGCTGATCGACCGCGTTCAGGTCAGCGGCTCGCTCCGCTTCGCCGGTGAACTCGCCGTCGGCGCGGACACCAACCGATCGGGCGGCGTCCGCAACACGCTCGACGGCGTCATCGACGAGGTCCGCGTCTCCGAGGGCGCCCGCTACCGCGGCTCGTCCTTCCGCCCGCAGCGCCGCTTCGAGGCCGACCGCCGCACGAGGCTTCTGCTCCACATGGACGGCGCGGTCGGCGAGTACCTCTACGACTCCTCCGGAGCCGCGGCTCACCCGAAGATCGTGGGCGAGGCCGTGATCACAAACAACGGCGGCTAACGCGCGACGGAGAGCAAAGCCCACGACACGCAAACGCACAGTCAGGATCGATCAACGGGAAAAAGCCACCTACTGGACTTGAACCAGCGACCTAAGCTTTACGAAAGCTTCGCTCTACCAACTGAGCTAAGGTGGCGCTCATCTGCCACTGTGCGTGGGCAGGACCCCAAGTATCGGCCCCGAATCCCCGCTGGTCCACGCGAACACGATCCGAACGGCTCGATTTTGCGGACGTTGCACCTGAGACGCGGTTTCGATTGCCTTCTTGAGACAAGGTCTCCGCCACTACGGGGCCTCTTCTTGCGATATTGACTGCAGCGGGCGGATGAGCCGCCTCGCGAGACCTGCAGGAGGCACCACCATGATCCAGCTTTCCGACGGCCAGTGCGGCCTGTGTGAGCACTTCGGCGACAGCAACGGCGGCGACAAGGTCGTCCAGCTCCGCGTCAACGGCCAGGCACCCGACAACGTTCAGGACCTCGTCGAGCCCTGCGGCCACCCGGACAACAAGCCCCGCGACCTCAAGGTCAGCCCCCTCGCCGGCTGCGCGGGCTTCAAGCGGGCCAGCTGAGCCCGATCATGACCAATTCGTTGTAGACGAGGCCCGGGGATCTGATCCTCGGGCTTCTTCTTTGCGCTACCCGTCTTCCGGCGCGCGCCACGCGGGCCGTGACGGCTCGCCCGACTCGCCCTCGATCTCGACACGCCCCTTCGTCCGCAGCTCATCGAGGATCTTGTCGCCGATACGGGCCCGGATGGTCACCGATTGCCCGTTGTAGGTTCTCTCGAGCACCTCGCCGCGCGATTCGATGGTGTGGACCGCCTTGCCGTCGCTGAGCGGCACGACGAGGCTCACCTCGACCTCGCCCCCGAGCGCCGCCCGCGTCGCGCGGTCGGCCAGCTCGGTAAAGCCCTGCCGGATCGGCTCGTCCTCGCCCGGCAGCGCCGAGATCGCGATCGCCTCCGGATCCCGCTGCTTCCACACCAAGAGTTCGCGGTTGTCCTGCAGCTTGTCCGCCTTGTTGAGCACCAGCACGACCTCCGGCGGCTCCCACAGATCTCCGCGCGACGCGCCCTCGTGCTTCGCGCGCTTGTCGAGCTTGTCCTCGACGCGGCGGACATCATCGAACAGCTCGTCGAGCGTCCGCGTGACCGTCTCGTGGTGCAGGTCCGCCGCCGGGTCGGAGACGTCGAGGATCACCAGCAGCAGGTCTGCGTGCGTGGCTTCTTCGAGCGTGGCGCGGAAGGACGCGACGAGATGGTGGGGGAGATCCCGGACAAAGCCGACGGTGTCGGAGAGCATGACCTCCTCGCCCCCGCCGAGGTCCCACGCCCGCGTGCGCGTCATGAGCGTCGCGAAGACGCGGTCGTCCGCGTACGCGCCGCCCTCGGTGAGGCTGTTGAAGAGCGTGCTCTTGCCCGCGTTGGTGTATCCAACCAGCCCGACCGTGAAGTTGCCCTCGTTTCGCTTCGTCACCGACCGCCGCTTGCGGTCCTGGATCCGCGTGAGCTCGGCCTGCAGCTGGCTCTTGCGCCGCTGCACCAGCCGGCGGTCGATCTCGAGCTGCTGCTCGCCCGGGCCGCGCGTGCCGACGCCGCCGATCGAGCCCGCGCCCACGATCCGTTCGAGATGGTCCCACATCGCCCGAAGCCGCGGGTAGGTGTACTCCAGCTGCGCCAGCTCCACCTGCAGCTTCGCCTCGTGCGTCGTCGCGCGGCTCGCGAAGATGTCCAGGATCAGCTCCGACCGGTCCAGCACCTTCCGCTCGATCGTCTTCTCGATCGCCGCGATCTGCTTCGGGCTCAGCTCGTGATCGAAGATCACGCAGGTCGCCTTCAGCTCGTCGCAGTACGACTTCAGCTCGTCGAGCTTGCCGCGGCCGATGTACGTCCCCGCCTCGGGCCGATCGCGGCGTTGCTCGAGTTCGCCCACGACGATCGCGCCCGCCTGTTTGGCGAGCTCGCGGAGCTCACCGAACGGATCACGGGGGTCGTAAACGGAGTCCGGCAGGCGGACCGCGGCGACGACCGTCCGCTCGGCCTGGACTTTGATCGACTGGCGTTCGGTGGGTGCGGGCACGAAGGACTCTAGAATCCTCGAACACCCGCGGATCGAACCGCGTTCAGAGGCGTACCGACGCCCGTGCAGCCGGCCGGAGCCGGCACGGTACGCCCCACCCTGCGCGGCTTGTGCAGCCTAGGCAGAACACCACCCGAACCACCTCTCCCACACCGGAGCGTTCCATGCCGTCCGTTTCCCGCCGTTCTCTCTGTGCTCTTCTCCTCGCGTTCGCCGGCGCCGCGGTCCCCGCGATCGCGCAGGACGCCCCGCCTACGCCAGCAGACGCCCAGCCCGCCGAGCAGGAGAGCCCGCTGAGCCGCGAGTTCATCGCGACATTCCAGCAGTTCGTGCAGGCCTACCAGACGCTCGGCCCGGGCGGCGGCTCGACCATGGAGGCCCTGACCGCGTTCGTCGAGGAGTGGCTACCCCGATTTGGCGTCGCCTCGCTCTCGGTCGAGGAGCTCAACTCGCTCCCGCCCATGTTCTACCAAGTCGAATCCTCGAGGCAGCAGATCATCGAGCGCGCCGAAGCGCTCGCCGCCGAGGATCCCGACAGCTTCGGCAAGGAACTGTTCGTCCGCATCCTCCGCATCGGGCAGCCGCGCGGCCCGGAAGAACTCGTCCCGGTCTACGAGCTGATCGACTGGGCCCTCACGCACCCGAAGCTCGAGGAGGGCGTCGAGGATCTCTCGATCGCATCGGTCGTGTCGATGATATCGCAGCTCCCGATGCCGCCAGAGCAGCTCGAGCAGTTCAAGCCGGGCGTCGCGCGGCTGCTCGGCATGATGGACGCCGACACCGGCGCCGAGATGAGCCCCAACGTGACCGCGATGTGGCCCATGGTTCTGCGGATGGGTTTCGAGAAAGAAGAGCTCAAGTCGATGCGCGTCGGTCTGCTCGCCGCCCTCCGCGCCGAGCGGGAGCGGATCGGCCAGCGCGACCCGCGCGCCGTCGAGATCTTCAGCGAGCAGATCGCGTACCTCTCGTCGGACGTCGCCGTCGCGTCGGTCTTGGGATCCGACGCGCCGGAGATCGAGTTCACTTGGTCGAGCCGCGAGGGCCTGACCAAGCTCAGCGACCTCGAGGGTAAGGTCGTCGTGCTCGACTTCTGGGCGACGTGGTGCGTCCCGTGCATCGTCAAGTTCCCGGAGCTCGCCAAGCTCCAGGAGCGGTACGAGGGCTACGACGTCGTCGTCCTCGGCGTCACGCACCCGCAGGGCACGTTCACCAACGCCGACGGCTCGCAGGTGCCCACGCAGGGCAACCCGCAGCGTGAGCACGAGCTGATGCCCGCGTTCATGGAAGCCAAGAACATCACCTGGCCCATCGTCTTCTCGCCCAACGGCGAGGCCAACTTCCAGTACGGCGTCGAGGGCATCCCGCACGTCACGATTGTCGGCCCTGACGGCACCGTGGTGTACAACGAGGACCGCTCGATCTACTACGCCGACGACTACGCCAAGATCATCGACAAGCTGCTCGCCAACGCCGGCAAGCCCGTCCCGGGCGGCGATGACGACAGCACCACCGAGACGGACACCGACACCCAGAGCAACACCAAGACCGACACCCAGAACTAACCCACGCCTCTCGACCGCTTGAGACGGAGACACGCGATGGCGAAGACCACCAACACCACCGGCCGCGCACCCGCCACGTGGACCCAGAAGGCCCTCGTCGGCATCCTGGGCATCGCCGTGCTCGGCTCCACGCTCGCGCTCACCGCACAGCGCCGCTCCGACGACTACGCCCTGCTCGACCCGATCATCGACGTGATGGCGCTCATCCGCCGCTACGCCGCCGTCGCGCCCGAGGACGACGCGCTCCAGCGTGCCGCGATCGAGGGCATGCTCGAAGAACTCGACGACGACTACGCCGTCTACGTCCCGCCCGCGCTCGAGGAAGCCTTCAACACCGGGCTCACGGGCGAGTACGTCGGCATCGGCGCTGAGGTCATCGCACGCGATACCTATCTTGAGATCGTCACGCCCCTCGACGATTCGCCCGCGTTCAAGGCGGGCCTCATGACGGGCGACCGCGTCCTCGAGATCGACGGCGAACCCACCGCCGGCAAGTCCACCGACGAAGCCGTGGACTTCATCAAGGGCGAGCCCGGCTCCGAGGTCATCCTCACCATCGAACGCAACGGCGAGATCTCCGACATCACCGTCGAACGCGGCAACATCGTCCAGCGCTCCGTTCGCGGCTTCGCACGCGAGGCAGACGACGCCAGCCGCTGGCGCTACCTCATCGATCGCGACCGCCGCATCGCGTATGTCCGGCTCGGCCAGTTCGCGCCCGCCAGCTTCGGCGAGCTCCGCGACGCCCTCCGCCGTGTCCGCGCGCAGCAGGGCGACCTGGGCGGGCTCGTCCTCGACCTGCGGTTCAATCCCGGGGGCCTGCTCTCGACCGCGATCGACATGGCCGACCTGTTCATCGAGGACGGTGTCATTGTCTCCACCCGCGGCCGCGCCTTCGACGAGGAAATCGCCGAAGCCAAGGAAGCGGGCACGCTCCCCGACTTCCCGCTCATCGTCATGGTCAACGGCTCCAGCGCCAGCGCAAGCGAGGTCCTCTCCGGCGCGCTCGTCGAGAGCGACCGCGCCAAGGTTCTCGGCACCCGCTCGTTCGGCAAGGGCTCCGTGCAGTCCGTCCGCCCGCTTTCCGGCGCCGCCGCCGGCGCGGTGCTCAAGCTCACCGAGCAGCTCTACTACCTCCCGTCGGGCCGCAGCATCCAGCGCCTCGAGGGCGCGGCCGAGTGGGGCGTCGATCCCTCGCCGGGCTTCTTCGTCCCGATGACCGACGACCAGACCCGCGCGATGCTCAACTTCCGCCGCGAGCAGGAGATCATCCGCGGCGCGGTCCAGGACGAAGGCGCGTCAAGCGACTGGTCGAACCCCGACTGGATCGAGAGCACCGCGAGCGACCTGCAGCTCGCCCAGGCGATGCGCGCCATGCGAAGCCGTATCGACTCAGGCGAGTGGGTGCCGCCGTCCGACGCGCAGCTCGGGTACGACCCGGCCGTCGCGGACGAGATCGCCCGCGCCCGCCTGACGCGCGACCGCCTGCTCCGCGAGCTCGAGCGGATCGACCGCCGTGTCGCCGCGCTCGAGTCCGCCGACGCCGATGCCGCCGCGAACGCGAGCAGCGACCGCGACCTCTGGGCCGACGACGTCTCCGTCGAGGACGGCGAGCTGATCGTCTACGACGCCCAGGGCAACGAGGTCGCGCGCCTGACGATCGACAACCCCAACCTCGAACGCTGGCTCATCGACGCCGGCGTCCGCAAGGCGGGCGGCGATCAGGACAACAACAACGAGTGATCGTCCTCGGCCTTGAATCCAGCTGTGACGAGACCGCCGCCGCGATTGTTGACGACGGCCTCACCGTCCGATCGAGCGTCGTCTCATCCCAGGCGGATCTCCACGCCGAGTACGGCGGCGTCGTCCCCGAGATCGCGGGCCGAGCCCACGTCGAGCGCGTCATGCCGGTCATCCAGAAGGCCCTCAGTGACGCCGGCTTGTCGCTCGACCACATCGACGCCCTCGCCGTCGGTCACCGCCCGGGCCTGATCGGCTCGCTTCTTGTGGGCGTCAGCGCCGCCAAGACACTCGCCTGGTCGCTCGGCAAACCGCTCGTGGGCGTCGACCACGTTCACGCCCACCTCTGGGCCGCCCTGCTCGAACGATCACGAACGGATCTCGCCGACGCCTTCCCCGCCCTCGGCCTCGTCGTCAGCGGCGGCCACACCGCGATCTACCGCCTCGACAGCCCGACCGACCTCGTGCGCCTCGGCTCCACCATCGACGACGCGCTCGGCGAGGCGTACGACAAGGTTGCGTCCATGCTCGGGCTCGACTACCCGGGCGGCCCGCAACTCGACCAGCTCGCGCAGGATCCAAGCGCCGACGCAACCCGCTTCGACCTGCCCTACAGCCACCTCGGCAAGGGCTCGCTCGACTTCTCATTCAGCGGCCTCAAGACCGCCGCCCTCTACGCCATCCGCGGCGTCCCTCGACCAAAGAACGAAGGCGGCGGCTTCCCACGCGAGCTCGCAGACTTCCCCGACACCGACCGCCGCGACCTCGCCGCCGCCTTCCAGGAAACAGCCGCCACAACCGTCTCACGCAAGCTCAAACGCGCCGCCGAGACCTTCGAGCCGCGATCACTCATCGCCGGCGGCGGCGTCACCGCCAACAGCCGCCTCCGCGCCGAGCTCGACACGTTCGCGCGCACGCACAAGCTGCGGCTCTTCCTCCCGCCCATGCGGTTTTGCGTGGACAACGCCGCGATGATCGCGGGCCTCGGCCACGAGCTGCTCGCCGCGGGCGAGGACCACGGCATCACCCTCCGCCCCGTCCCGACGACCGCCTGCTAGCGTCCGTTCTCGTGGAACCCTTCGACCTCATCTTCAACCAGCCGCCCGTCGAGAGGCCCACCCACCCCGCGGCCCTCGACGACGACGCACTCATGGACCAATGCACCTGGATCCGCTCGAAGGGCGGCGGCCCGGGCGGCCAGAACCGCAACAAGGTCGAGACCGCCGTCGAGATCCGCCACACCGAGTCGGGCGTCACCGCCAAGGCGGGCGAACGCCGCAGCGTCAAGGAAAACCGTTCCGTCGCGATCAAACGCCTCCGCCTCGCACTCGCGACCGAGGTCCGCGTCGCGGTCCCCGCGGGCGAGATCCGCTCCGAGCTCTGGCGATCGCGCGTCAAGAAGAGGCGCATCATCGTCAACCCGAAGCACCGCGACTACCCGTCGCTGCTCGCCGAGGCCCTCGACGTCATCGACGCCGCCGGCTACGACCTCAAGCCCGCCGCTGTCCGCCTCGACTGCACCGCCACCCAGCTCGTCCGCCTCATGAGTCACCATCCGCCCGCGTTCGCGAGGGTGAACGCAGAACGCGACAAACGAGGGCTCCACGCCCTCCAACCACGGTGAGCCATAGTCTGAACAAGCCCTCGGCGTAAGCTGGGGAAAGAGCAAGGTCGCCCGCGTGCATACTTCCTCCCCAGCTCACGCTGGGGGCTCGTCAAACGAAGACAACGCCCGCCCTCAATCCCCATACCGCTGCCGCAGCTTCGTCGAAAGCCGGCAGATCAAGTGCGCCCGCTCGAACTGATCGACATAATCCTGCGTCACCGCCGCGATCTCGTTGTCCGGGATCGGCGCACCGGGCATCGGGCACGCGCCGCCCAGATTCGCCTCCGCCATCAGCCGGTACTTGCTCAGCAGGCGATCGCCCACCAGCGCGAGCACGTCGAAGTCCTCGTTGAGCAGCACCCCGACCGGCACGCGGTGCCCGCCGCAGATCTTCAGGTGATCCGCGAGGTCCATGTTCTTGTCCTTGTCGAGGAACCGCGCGTTCACGCGTCCGTTCGACGCGGCCGCGATCTTCCCGACGATCGGCATCTGCTGCACGCAGTCCCCGCACCACGTCCCGCTCACGAACAGGGCGTTCACCTGCCGCTCGAACGAACCGAGCAGCTTCGCCTGCTGATCGGTGAACGCGACGCGCTCGTACTGGTTCTTCCAGTTGTCCTGCTCGTGCAACTGCCCCGACGCGACGTACTCGTCGTACGGAAGGGCCTGCTCGAACTTGGTCTTCACAAAGTCAGGCGTCAGCATGAAGCGCTCCAAAGTTGCTGTCGGTCTCTGATCTACCACAGTTTCTACCACCGGTCGCCGTCGCCGTCCGGGCTGAGCGGCCACCGCTCTGTCTCGACATCATTCACACGCGACCCGTTCTGGATCGTCGTCTTCGCACGCCCGAGGAAATCGAACGGGAACGCCATGGGCACCTTCGAAGCCTCATCAAGCCTCGCCGTCTGCTCGTCCGAAAGCGAAACGTCCAGGCACCCGAGGTTCGACTCGAGCTGGCTCATCGTTCGCGCCCCGATGATCGTGCTCGAAACGCCCGCTCGATCCACGACCCATCGAAGCGCGACCTGCGCGACCGGCTTGCCGGTCTCGTCGGCGACCGCGTGCAGCGCGTCGAGGATCTCCCAGTGCTTCTCGGTGATCTCACGCTCCCACGCCGCCCCGCGGCCCTCGTCCTGCTTCACGTTCTCCCGCGTGTACTTGCCCGTCAGGATCCCGCCCTTCAGCGGGCTCCAGGGCGTCACGCCCATCCCGAGCTCCCGCGCCATCGGCATCAATTCCGCCTCGACCGTCCGCTCCGCGAGCGAGTGCTCGATCTGCAGCGCGACGATCGGCGCGAAGTGATTGAGCCTGCACTCGTACTGCGCCTGCGCGCACACCCACGCCGGGTGATCGCTCAGCCCGATGTACCGCACCTTGCCCTGCCGCACCAGATCGTTCATCGCGCCGAGCGTCTCCACGATCGGCGTGTGCGGGTCCTGGAAGTGGCACCACAGCAGATCCACGTGATCCATCTGCAGCCGGCGCAGCGAGTGCTCGACCGCGTCGAACACCGCACGCCGGTGTGTGCCGCCGCCGTTCGGGTCGCCCGGATACATGCCGCCGCCGAACTTCGTCGCGATCACCGCCCGCCGCCGGTGCTCGGGGTTGACTTTCAGATACTCACCAATCACAACCTCGCTGTGACCCTTGGTGTAGATGTTCGCGGTGTCGATGAAGTTCCCGCCGCGATCGAGGTACGCCGCGAGGATCTCCTTCGAGCCCTCCGGCTCCGTCCCCCAGCTCCAGTCCTCGCCGAACGTCATCGTGCCGAGACACAGCGGGCTCACACGGAGACCGGAGCCGCCGAGCGTGACGTAGTGATCGAGTGCCGAAACGTTCATCCCCCGCGCCTCCTTCAAGACCGTCGTGAAGGCAACTCTAGGAACGCTCGCCGCGCTCCCGGGCCCGCTCAACCAGCCCGCGGATCAGATCAAACGCCTCGAGCGGCGAGAGTGTTTCCAATTCCACGCCGCGAAGCTCATCCACCACCGGATGCTCAAGATACGCCGTGAACAGCGACATCTGAGGCTCCGCCTTCGCCTTGACCGATTTCGCCGCGTCCGCCAGCCCCGCCTGCTCGACCGACAGCGTCTCGAGCAGCTCCCTCGCACGCTCCGTCACCGACCTCGGCATCCCCGCCAGCCGCGCGACGTGCACGCCGTAGCTCCCCTTCGCACGACCCGCCCGGATCTCGTGCACAAACACGATCTCGTCCTGCCACTCCTTGACCGCGACGTGCAGATTCCTGACACGCCCCGTCATCCGCGATTCGAGCTCGGTCAGCTCGTGGTAGTGCGTCGCGAACAGCGTGCGGCAGCCAGTCTCCGCGAGCGATTCCGCGATCGCCCACGCCAGGCTCAGCCCGTCGAGCGTGCTCGTCCCACGCCCGATCTCGTCGAGCACGACCAGGCTCCGGCGCCCCGCGTTGTGCAGCATGGTCGCCGTCTCGGTCATCTCGACCATGAACGTCGAACGCCCCCGGTGCAGCGCGTCGTCCGCGCCGACCCGCGTGAAGATCCGGTCGCACGTCCCGATCCGCGCGCCCGCCGCCGGCACGAAACTCCCCGCCGACGCCAGCACCGTCAGCAGCGCGCACTGCCTGATGTACGTGCTCTTGCCCGCCATGTTGGGACCCGTGATCAGAGCGAGCGCCGGAGACCCATCGCCCAGCCCCGCCCCGTTCGGCACGAAGTCCGCCCCGAGCAGTTCATCCAGCACCGGGTGCCGCCCGTCGACGATCTCAAGCACAGGCTCGTCGGTGACCTCGGGCCGCGCCCACCCACGCCGAAGCGCCGTCGCCGCGAACGCCGAGACAACATCAAGCCGCGCGACCACATCCGCGAACGCCCGGATCACCCCGTGCCGCTCGCCCGCCTCCGCCAGCAGCTCGTGGAAGATCGCCTTCTCCCGCTCGAGCGCCCGGCTCTCCGCCGTGGTCACGTCCTGCTCGAACGTCCGCAGCTCGGGCGTCGTGAACCGCTCGGCGTTCTTCAGCGTCTGCTTCCGCGTCAGATCGTCCGGCGCCCGCCGAGCCTGCGCCGAGGGCAGCTCGATGTAATACCCGAAGACCTTGTTGTACCCCACCTTCAAACTCGGCAGATCGTGAGCCTCGATGAGCCGTGTCTGATAGTCCGCGAGCCACTGCCCCGCGTCCTCCTTGAGCCGCCGCGCCTCGTCGAGCTCCGCATCGATCCCGTCCCGGATGAGCCCGCCCTTCGCGAGCGACGCCGGCGGATGATCCACGCACACACCCAGCACCCGCTCCGCGATCGACGCCGCGTCGTCGGCGATCTCAACAAGCGACCCGCACACCCCGCTCAGCGCGGGCGACGACCCGATCGCCTCCGCGAGATCAGGAGCCGTCGAGAGCGACCGCGCCAGCCCCACCAGATCCCGAGGCGTCGCCCGAGCCAGCGCGACCCGCGCCCCGATCCGTTCGACGTCTTGGATCATCGAGAGCAACTCATCGATCTCGCCCGCGAGCCGCTCGTCCTCGACCAGCGTCTCCACCGCCGCGTGCCGAGCCGCGATCGCCTCCGCGCCCGACAACGGTCGGCACAGCCACTGCCGCAACAGCCGCTTGCCCATCGCCGTCCGCACCGGGCACCGCACCCCGCCAGGCGGGTGCAGGAACACGCCCACCAGCGACCCCGCCGCCGACGAATCCTCCGACCGCAGCACTCGCTCGATCTCCAGCGCCCGCAGCGCCACCGCGTCGAGCCGGCACACCCCGTCCTCCGACTCCCGCAGCGGCGGCCGCAGGTGCGCGAGCGTCCGCGCGGGCGACCCCGGCACCGGCGCCTCGCCCACCGCCTGCGTCTCACGCAGGTACGCGATCAATCCACCAACCGCGGCGATCGCGGGATCATCATCGCGAACCCCGAACCCCTCGGCCGTCTTCACCCCGAACTGCTTCTTGACCTCATCGAGGGCCGTGTCCGGCGCAAACCGCCACCCGGGCCGCGCGGTGAGCGCGAGCTCGCCCGTCCGCACCAGATCCGCGATCGCCGCCGGCGGCTCGTCGTCCGCCGTCGCCGGGCACACCACCTCGCGCACGTCCCGCGACGCGATCTCGTCCCGAATCGACTCCCCCGAGCACGTCAGCAGCTCCAGCGCCCCCGTCGAGAGCTGGCACGCCGCCGCGTGGAACGTTTCCTTCTCCGTCTGCACCACCGCGAGCAGCGATCCGGGACGATCACCCTCGAGCAGGTCCTCATCCACCAGCGTCCCAGGCGTCACCACGCGCGTCACCGCGCGATCCACAACCCCCTTCGCCTCAGCCGGGTCCTGCACCTGATCCACGACCGCCACCCGCAGCCCGGCCTCGACCGACCGCCGCAGATACGTCGAGAGCTGATGATGCGGCGCCCCGGCCATCGCGATGCCCTTGGTCCGCTCCGTCACCGTCAGACCGAGCACCTCGCCCGCCTTCACCGCGTCCTCGCCGAACAGCTCGTAGAAGTCCCCCATCCGGAAAAACAACATCGCGTCCGGGTGCTGTTTCTTGAACGCCGTGAACTGCCGCATCGCGGGCGTATCCCACGGATCGCGGGCCGGCTTGCCGCTCGCGGGCTTCACCTCGGCTTCAGAATCGGCTTGTCCGGCTCGCGTCTTCGGCATCGCTCACCGCCAGCGTAGTGGGGGAGTCACGCCCGCGAAAAACAAGCGTGGCCCGGAGCATTCCGGGCCACGCAGGGAAGGAAGCGGCCGGCGAAGGAGCGGCCGCGGCGGGGGCAAGTTGTCATTCAGGCAAGCAGCGAGATCACCGACCCCGCCGTCTGCTGCTCGATCCCGATCGCCGTCAGCGACGCCGTCTGCAGGATCCGGCTCCGCGACAGGTTGCTCGTCTCCGTCGCGAAGTTCGTGTCGCGGATCACCGACCTCGCCGCCGAGAGCTGCTCGATCGCGACACTATTCGAAGCCATCGCGGGCGAGAGCACGTTCCGGTCAAACGACCCGATGTCGCCGCGGGCACCGAGCACCTGCGAGCGGGCCGAATCGATCACGCTCCGCAGATCGTCCAGCCGCCCCGAGTCCAGGCTTAGCGCCGTGGACGCCGACTGCAGCGCGAAGGTCTCGCCGTCGATCTCCGTCTCGCCGAAGCTCGAGCCCTGCAGGTCGGGCAGCGTCAGCTCCGCCTCACCGACACTCAGTGTCGTCGCGCCATCAAAGAGAACGTCCCCATTGAACTCCGCCGAAGACGTCTGGCGGCCGACCGACTCCACGATCTAGTCGAGCTCCATCTGCATCGCCTCGCGCTCAGCGTCCGACACGCCGCCGGTGTTCGCCGCCGCGATCGCGAGCTGGTCCGCGCGATTCAATTGATCCGTCAAGCCATCCAGCGCGCCGTCCGCGGTGTTCGTCACCGCCCGCGACCGCTGGAACGACCGGGACTCCGCCTCGAGCGCCGCCAACGCCGCGCTCAGACGCTCTGATGAGATCAGGCCCGCCGGGTCGTCCGCGCCGCGGTTGATGCGCACGCCCGTCGCGAGCCGCTGCGTCGCGGTAAAGAGCTGGTTGTTCGCACGCCCGAGCGCGAACCCCCCCGTCATGCCGATGGTCGCCAAGCTGTTCATCTCATTCCCTCCCAAATCAGAGATCGACCATCCGCGCAGGTCATCCCAGTGACAGGGGGCTCCTTTCTCGGGGGGAACCGTTACACCCCGCACAGCTTCACACACCACAGCGAGCGACCCGTGTCGGCTAGGCTTCCAGCCATGCCCGACGCCGACCCCACGCCCGAAAACACCAGCCCGCCCGAGCTCACCGAAGCCCAGGCCCGCGAGCGAGCCGACGCCTTCCGGTCCGATTACAACGTCGTCCGCGAGCAGGTCGGCCGCATGGTCGTGGGACAGGCAGACGCCGTGGACGCCGTCCTCACCGCGATGTTCGCGGGCGGTCACGCCCTCCTCGAGGGCGTCCCCGGCATCGGCAAGACCCTGCTCGTCCGCACGCTCAGCCGCGCCCTCGACCTCGATTTCGGACGCATCCAGTTCACCCCCGACCTCATGCCCGCCGACGTGACGGGCACGACCATCGTCGTCGAAGAGGCGGGCGAGTCCGGTCGCACCACCCGCTCGTTCCGCTTCGAGCAGGGCCCCGTCTTCGCCCAGATCCTGCTCGCCGACGAGATCAACCGAGCCACGCCCAAGACCCAGTCCGCGATGCTCGAGGCGATGCAGGAGCGCAGCGTCACCGTCCAAGGCACGACGCACCAACTCCCAGAGCCCTTCTTCGTTCTCGCGACCCAGAACCCGCTCGAGCAGGAGGGCACCTACCCGCTCCCGGAAGCCCAGCTCGACCGCTTCATGCTCAAGATCGACGTGGGCTACGCCGGCCGCGACGACCTCCACGAGATCCTCCGCCGCACAACCACGGGCGTCGTCCCGAGCGTCTCGGCCGTTCTCGACGGTGCGAAAATCCTGCAGCACCAGCAGCTCGTCCGCCAGATCGCCGCCGCCCCGCACGTCGTGGACTACGCCGTCCGCGCCGTCCTCGCGACCCAGCCCCGGGGCGAGTCGGGCATGGGCGACTACGCCACCCCCATGGTCAACGAGTTTGTCCGCGTCGGCGCCAGCCCCCGCGCCGCCCAGTCCATCATGCTCGGAGCCAAGGTCCGCGCCCTCATCGACGGCCGCGTCGCCGCGTCCATCGACGACGTTAAGTGGATCGCCCCCGCCGCGCTCCGCCACCGCGTCATCATGAACTTCGAAGCCGAAGCCGAAGGCATCCGCCCCGACCGCGTGGTGAGCAACATCCTCGAAACGCTCCCGCTGGAGGCAGCGGGCACGCCCAGCTGATCTCAGTCCACGTGATCGTCTGCCTCGATGATCCGAAGCAGACCCAGATACCCGTTCGTTGCCCACCGCTCGCGGAGCAGCGCAGGCTGCTCGTACGGCCCGAGCACGAAGGGCCGGAGCATCCAACCCGCCTGAATCCCCACGAACGAATACAACGCGAACCACAGCATCAGGATCGGACGCAGCCCCGAGAACGCCCCGAGCCGCTCGCGCAGCCGCCGTCGCAAGACCACATGCCCCGCGATCGACGCGACGGCGAACGCCAGCAGATTCACAAGGATCGCCTCCCGCTGCCGCTCGATCGCCGTGTACGCCACGAGCACCAGCGGCGCAAGCGACGCCAGCACCAACCCCGCCGCGGCGTGCGAGTCGGCCAGACTCCGCAGGAACGGCACGAGCACCGCCCGCCCCCGGAGCGCAAGCGTCACCGCGCCCACCGCGGGCAAGGTCAACGCCGCTGTTGTTGCAAGCAAAAGCGGCGACTTCACCGCCGTGATTAGCACATGGAGCGCCTTCCCCGTGCTCAGCGTCTCGAACCACCCGAGCGCGACGCCGTATAACGCCGAACCACCAAGCGCCACGCCAACGGTCGCGCGGATCGAGAGCGGCCGCGAGCTTCGCCCGCACACCCGCCGCGCGAGCGCTTCACCGCCCACGCGAAGGCTCTTCTTCATCGCTCGGCACCACCAGCCGTCCCAGCGATCCAAACACGCCCTGCACCACACTTCCCTTCGTCTCGCGGAACACTACAAACGGCGTTCCCGGCGCACCAATGAAGGGCCGCAGCACCCACCCCATCTGTGTCCCGACCACACCGAACAGCACGATCCAGATCAACAGCACCCGCTTCGCCGGATCAATCGGCCCCGACGCCGACGCATACTCGGGCGGTCCCTCAACACCATCCGCGTACTCCACCCGCTCCTGATGCCGAAGCGCCCGCACCAGGTACGCGCACCCGGTCAGCCCGGCAACGCTCAACAGCGCCACGTTGAGCAGCACCATGAACGGATAGCTGGTCGTGCTCACCGTAAAGAACGCCAGGATCGGCGCGAGCGACGCCGCCACCGCCGCGATCACCGAGGTCGCCAGCAGCACGTACTTCGTCACCCGCCGAGGCCCGAGCCACGAATCCACGAGCGAGCAGAACACATACAATGACGGGAACGTGATCGCGACCGTCAGGAGGAATAGCAGCGGCAGCTTGATCGTCGAAGAAACAAGCTGCAGCAGCCCGTCCACCCCGCCGTTCCGCACCGCGAACAGCCCCATCGCGAGCCCGTACACCGCCGCGAGCACGCCGAGCAGCACCAGGAGCCGCGACCCCCGCATGATCCGATCCGCCGGCTCGCGATGCTGCGGGCTCCCCGCGCGCAGGATCGCATCCACGGCTATGTGCCATCGGATCATCCAGGACCTCATCTGTGATTCAAAGTGTGAGCGGACTCAGCACCGCCGCCCCAGCGCGACGGGTGCAACAGCCGAAGTACGCCGCGCCACCGATGCGAGTTCAGGAAGCAGTATCAGGTTTGCGCACCACACCACGCACCAACATGTGAACCAAACTCGCCAAACAAGCCCCCCCAACCGGCCCAACCCAATACGCCCAGTGCAGCCCCCAATGCCCGTACAGCGCGGGCCCGAAGCTCCGCGCCGGGTTCAGGCTCGCGCCCGTCATCGGACCGCCCACCACCACGCACGCCGCGACCGTCAGCCCCACACACAGACCGTGACTGATCCTCGGCTCATCCGGCCGATCCGCGATCGCCCATAAGATCACCGCCATCAGCACAAACGTCTGCAGTCCCTCCGCTACGACAAGCCGAAGTTCGCTCCCCGCGACCGTCAGTGACCCAGCAGCGTGCCCCGCGCGCACCGACTCCGCGTTCGCCACCTCGGGCCTGAGAAGATACACCAGCATCCCAACGCCGCACCCTGCCGCGACAAGCTGCACCACGACAAACAGCACCGCCCGACCCGCGGGCTGCAGCCCGCGGACCACCAGCGCGATCGACACCGCCGGGTTGAACTGCGACCCCGAATCCTCGAAGAACGCCGTCACGCACACCACCAGCACCGCCGCGAACGCAATCGCGATTAGCACGCCCCGCGCATCGCCCATACCGTCCGTCACGATGACCGACCCGCACCCAAAAAACAGCAACGCAAACGTGCCCAGAAACTCGGCGATGCAGGCTCGAACGATCGGCTTCATCTCGGCGTGCCTCGCGCTGCTGATCGGTCTCGCGGTCTGTCCGGCAACCGCCCAGGTCCTGCCGGGCGTGGAGCGTAGCGAGGTCTTCCCGGGCCATGCGCTCCCCCTCCCCGTCCGCGTTATCTCCGCGCCCACCGCCCCGACCACCGTACCCGTCCGCATCGGCGCCGCCGAGACCACCGGCTCCCTCCACGTCCCCGCCGGCATCAACACATCACGCCCCGACCCCTGGCTCGGCGAGATCCGGTCCGCCAACTGGCGCCCCTGGCAACCCACCGACGCCGGCCCCCAGCCCACACCCGCCGTCCTGCTCATCAAGATCCCTCCGGCGTTCGACGCCACCACGCTCACCCTCGGAGGGGTCCCCGTCCGCCTCTCCACGTTCGGCGTCGGCGAACGACCCACCGACGCCCAACCCGCCACCGCGCTCCAGGACCCCTACGCGCCCGCCGACCGCACGCGGGGCCGCCTCGCGATCGCCCAGGCAGAACTCATCCAGCGCGACGCCCTCCTCCGCGTCCGCGGCAGACTCCTGCTCGACCGCCTCGGTGTCGAGATCACCCGCGCCAACGCCGCCGTCACCACAGATCCCGTCGCCGCCGCGCTCGCCGCGCACCGCGAGCGCCGCCTCGCCGCCGCGCTCGCCCGCGCGTGGAGCCGCGATCCGTCTTCGTCCGTCCGCGTTCGCCGCCGCATCGCGACCACCGTCCGACTCGACGACCGCGAGGTTGTGCTCTTCCCCGCCACCGAAGCGCAGCTCGAACGCCTCATCGACGGCCTCCTGCAATCCCGCACCTTCAGCATCGACCGCTGGCTCACCGAAGTCCCGTCCTCCACGATCTTCGACCGCGGCGTCTCCGTCGCGTCATCAGGCCCCGTCCACCGCGTGGGCGTCCTGAGCTGGTCCGAGGACGCCGCCCTCGCGCTCTTCTCCCGAAACGGCAGCGGCACACCCATCGACCTCCAGCCGCGCACCGCGCGCGAACTCGCCGTCCTCGGCCCTACATCAACCGTCGGCATCCTCGCCGGCGGCGACGCCGCCCAACTCGATCTCCCCGCGTGGCCCATCGGGATCGCCCCGCCCGGCGTCACCCTCGCCCCGCTCCGAGCCGCGTTCGACGCCCAGAGCCTTGTCACCGGCAAGACGCAACCCGAGAC
>JBCDKU010000006.1:0-58687 GCA_038746265.1 Planctomycetota bacterium | reverse complement strand
GGCGGTCTGAGCCGCTCGGTACCGACGAGGAGTACTTCTCAGCGGCGGCGTGGGCTCGGCTCACGCCGCCGCTGTCGTTTCCGGACGGGTCTCGGGTGCGGGCCTCGGGTCCATGCCTTGGCGTTGGGCGGCGGGGATCCGAGCCGCTCGCTGCGTCGTACAGCATCTTTCATGGACCGCACGCATGAGGAAACGTGGCTGCTCGAAACCGCGACGGTCCGCGTCGGCGTGCTCGATGTCCCCGCTTCGGATCCGGGCTGGCGGCAGACCTGGACGACGCCCGAGCGGCCGCAGATCGCCTTCCCGCTCGCGCCGATCCGTACGCGCGTCCTTGGTGTTCCGGCGCGTCGTGGTGATCGCGTGATCACGCCGATCCACGCGATGCGTTCGACGCCCGGCTGGCGCTACGAGCGAGAAGCCCTCGACGAGCGGGGCGAGCGCTCGCTGGTCATCGAGCCGACGGAGCGGTCGGCGCTCGACGGTTTCGAGTCCGGTGTCGCGGCCGTTCCGCCGGAGGTGGCGGTCGCCCTGCGGACACTGGTGCGGCGTCTCCGGCGGGGCTGCGGCTTGCTCGAACCGGTTGAGGCGGAGGAGCAAGCGCTGTCGATCGTCTCGGCAACGCTGCGCAGCGCCGGCGCGCGGGCGGGCGATGTCTCACGCGGTCTGCGCGGCGGCGTCGAGCTGGAATCAACGACCGAGGCGCACGCCGACGCGGTTCGATGCGCACTTGAGCTGATCGAGTCCACGCCGGACCGGCGGCTCTCACTGGGCGAGCTCGGCGCACATACCCGGGTCTCGCCCGCGCACCTGGCCCGCATCTTCCGGAAGCACACGGGCCTCACGATCGCAGAGGCTGCCCGCCGCTCGCGGCTGAGCCGGGCGCTCGATGACATCCTCGACACGGCCGACGATCTGACCGCGATCGCCTACCGCTACGGTTTCGCGGATTCGGCTCACTTCTCGAAGCAGTGCTCGTCGGTCTTCGGTTCGAGCCCCTCGTCGCTCAGGAAGTCGGCGACGACCGGGCAGGTGCGCATGATTCGACAAGCCCTCGAACCCGTCCGCGTCTAGTTTCTGCGGGTCGGCTACGGGAGCCGGCAGACAACGCAAGGAGACGGACGATGTTCGGAAGTGTTCAACGCCGCACCGCGGCGACGGCGATCGGTCTGGCCTGGCTCGTGACCTCGGGGGCGGCCGCCCAGCAGCAGTATCTGTTGGTCACGGACGCCGCGGCCGACACGGTCAGGAAGTACAGCCTCGACGGCGATTACCTCGGCGACGTGTTTGCGGCCGGCGCGGGCGGGCTCGATGCCCCCTTGGGCATGGCGATCGCGCCGGACGGCTCGCTGCTCGTGTCGGGCGATCTCTCGGGGCAGGTGCACCGCTACGACCTCGACACCGGCGCATCGCTCGACGTCTTCGCCGAGGGCAACGGCCTTGTCGGCCCCGCGGGCCTGACGTTCCAGGGCGGCAACCTGTGGGTCTCGGACGGACGCACGGGCTCTGTCTTCCGCTTCGACGCGACGTCCGGGGCGTTCGTGGATCGGTTCCTCTCGGACATGGTCGTGCCCGAGGCGGTCGTCTTCGGGAACGACACCGTGTACGTCGGAGACTGGCTCGTCAGCGAGTTCCGCGCGTACGACCTCGACACGGGCACTTTCGAGGGCCAGATCGTCCGCGGCAACGGGCTCGAGCGGCCGCTCCACGCCGAGATCAGCGCCGACGGCAGCTCGATTATGGCGGTCAACTTCTTCGGCAACACCCTCACCGAGCACGATATCGCGACCGGTGACCTCATCCGCTCGATCGACCTGACCGCGGGCGGTGCGCCGATGAGCGGGCCCGTGGACTGGATCACGCTCGCCGACGGGAGCCACATCGTCAGCAGCACGCTGAACGGCTCGCTGCTGAAATACGACGAGGACTGGGACTACGTGGGCGTGTTTGCGCAGGGCGACGCGATCCGCGCCGGCGCGATCCTGCTCGTTCCTTCGCCCGCAACCGGGGCGGCGTTTCTCCCCGTGCTGGCCCTGACCCGCCGCCGCCGTCCCAGGAACTCGGGCCGCGACTCCTGAGTCCATCCGGGTCGGCACGCCGGGGCTGGCTCGGCGGGTCCCCGCTCGCGACGCCGTGGTCTCTCGGCCCGGAGGGAAGCCTTCAGCCCTCCGGTGTCGGGAGACACGGCTCGCGGGTTTGTTCTTCGAGTTGCCTCAGCGGATCACAAACAGTTCTGTCTGTCGCCCGTCGATGTACCGCACGCGGCCGTCCTTGAAGAACGCGTCTTCTTCAAGCATGATCCGGACGTCCTGGTTGTCCCAGTCGGGGATGGGCACCGTCACGTTGAGCTCGATGGAGTACGCGGTGCCGTCGTAGAGCGGGTAGTCGCCCGTGCCCGGGACGCCGCCCTGCTTGTCCCACATACCGATCGCGGGGCCCGCACCGTGGCCGTGGAAGCCGATCGGGTGGGTGTAGACCATCCCCTTGATCCCGCGCGACTCCGCCTCTGCCAGGGCGCTCAGCAGCACCTCGTTACCCGTGCGTCCGACCGCAAAGCGCGAGGTGAGGATGTCCTCCATCTCGTTGCCGACATCAAACGCCCGCTGCAGCCCCGCCGGGGGCTCGGTCTCGCCCGGCAGCAGGACGTACGCGACCTGCTGCGTGTCGGTGCTGAGCCGGAGGTAGGTGATGCCGAAGTCCAGGCGGATCAGATCGCCCCGGCGGATGACGGGATCGTCCACCTCGGACAGATCGAAGCTGTAATCCCGGTCGCTCGCGCGGCGCTGCACGATGATCGAGGGCTGGAACCACGCGGTGAGCTTGAGTTCGCGGACCCGCTCGCGGCACCACCACTCGATGTCGGACTTGGTCGTCACCCCCGGCTGTACCACGCGCTCCGAGAGCGCCTCGGCCATGATCTCGTGCGCGATCCGGCAGACCGACGAGTACACCTCCATCTCCTCGGGCAGGCGACGCTCGAGCCAGCCGATCGCGACAGGCTCGGCGGACACAAGCCGGCTCCGGAACCGCGGCGACAGCGCTTCCTTCAGGCTCTCGTGCTGCGTGTGCGAGAGCCCGTCGGCGTGCGCGTAGGTCTCAGAGGTGTTGATCCCGATGTTCTTGGGGTTGCGCTCCTCGATGATCTCGGCGAGCCGCGCCCACTGGTCGGGTTGCTCCTCGGGATCCCACGCCGACTCGAAGAGCCTGCCGACGCTGTACCGCGCGACCGCGAGCCGCTCGACCGGTTCGCCGTTGCCGGGATCGAAGAAGACGAGGATTGTGCGCCGCCGCGCGGAGAGCCACGTCGCGGGGAGCATGGTCTTGAGGACCGGGTCCTCGTTGTACTCACGGCCCAGCACGATCCACATGTCGAGCCCGTGCTCGCGCATCAGGTCGGGGACGATCCGGTCGAGCCGCTGCTCGAGCCAGCCGTTGATGACCTCCGCGCGCTGCCGCATCGGAAGGACCACGCCCGGATCCTGAGCGGGCGCGAAGGGTACGAAACACGAGAGAACAGCAAGTGCGAGCATGGAGAAACGGTTCATTGCCCGAGTTTACCGATGCGCGATCGCGGGCTCATCCGATGTTGCACATCTGGCACGAGCCCCGGGCCGTCATGGATTCGCCCGAAATCGTCTCGAGGTCGCCCGCGACCTGGGCCTGGAGGCCCATCGCCTCGATCTGCGGGATTTTGGCGGTCAGCAGCGCGTTGATCTCGGGCCGGCGGATCTTCGGGAAGCTCCGCGTCATCGCCGGGGCGGCCTGCTGCATGTCGTTGGCGGCCGCGAGCGTCTCGTCGTCCATCGCCTCGGCAAAGTCGATGCCCTCGAGATTCTCGAGCAGGTTCGCCATCATCATCTTCATCATCGAGAGCCCCTTGGGGAGCAGGATGTTCAAGCCGGCGGCTTTGTTGATCGCCGAGAGGGTCTGGACGGCCGCGAGCGCCTGACGCGACTCAGGGCTGAAGACCACCCGGGGCATCTGCACGTTCGCCATCATGCTGAGGCGGTTGGCGAGCTTGAGCCCCATGCCCGACTTGCTCAGGCTCATCCCCATCGCGTCGGTGGCGTTGGCGGCCCGGGCGGCCGGTCCGAGCTGCGCGAGCATCGACATCTCGTTGCGGAGCTGCGCATCGATCTTGGGCGTGGTGAACGCCGCCCGGAACGCCGGGACTGCGCCGGGCTGGCCGAGGTCCACGCCGTAGGCCTCCGCGACGGCGGCCTTGGTCTGCATCGCCGCGAGCATGTCGGAGAGCATGTCCTGGAGTGGCGCGAGGAGCGGGCCCAGCGGTGCGAGCAGGTTGGGCATCTGCATCGCGAACGCGCCCGACTGCCGCTGCAGCCCCATCATCCCCTTCGGGTCCTTGGTCTGCTTGAGGTCATCGGGCGAGAGGTTCGCCATTGCTTCGAGCGGCGGCAGGATGGGCTCCGGGATCTGCGGCATGCCGACCCCGAAGTTCATCATGTTCGACATGTTCAGCCTGCCCATCTTCTGCCGGTTGAGCGAGAAGGCGGAGTGCTGGGCGAGCGTCGATGCCTTGGGCTGCATGGGCGTGCCTGGCGGGAGCAGCTCCTGGAGCTGCGCCATCGGCAGGTTGCGGAGGCTCTTGAGGACCGCCGCGAAGCGATTGAGACAGAAATGGGCCATGGATCGGGGCTTCTCCACCCGTTGAGCGACGGCAGACCGAGCCACTCACGCCCCGCCGGCCGCTTCCATCACCAGAGTATCGGGTTCCGCCGGCGATGCGGCGGGGGACCGACCGGGTTCGAGCGCCGGCCGTCCGAAAGCGGTCAGGCCGCGTCGCGCCGCGCGGACAGCTCCCGGTTCACAGCCGCGATCAGCTCGCGGCGGTCGATCGGCTTGGTGAGAAACCCGTCGCACCCCGCTTCGAACGACGCCTCCCGGTCCTCGTCCCGTGTGTTCGCCGTCAGCGCCAGGATCGGGACCTCGGCCCCGCGATCGCGGAGCATCCGCGTCGCGTCCAGACCGTCAAGGATCGGCATCTGCATGTCCATCACGATCGCGTCGATCGGGTCGGGCGAGAGCTCGTAGCGCCGGATCGCCTGTCGGCCGTCGGCCGCCTCGACCACATCCGCGCCAGCCCGCTCGAGGAACGCGCGGATCAGACGCAGGTTGTCGGCGCTGTCGTCAACGATCAGCACACGCCGCCCGGCGAGTGTCTCACCCGGTTGCTGACCGCCGTCGTCGGTGGTGGGGGGTGCAGAACGGTCCGCCGCTGGCGCGTCGATCTCGAAGCGGACTGTTGTCCCCTGCTCGTAGACGGAATCGATCGTGAGCCAGCCGCCGAGTTTCTCGACAAGGTTCCTGGTGAGCCCGAGGCCGAGCCCCGTGCCGCCGAATCGCCGGGTCGTGGAGTTGTCCGCCTGCAGGAAGGGCCTGAACTCGCGGATCCGGGCGAGCTGGTCCTCGGTCATACCGATGCCGGTATCAACAACGTCAAAGCGTGCTTTCGCCGTGGCTTCGTCGTGCCAGCAGCGCACGGTGACTGAGCCCTCGCTGGTGAACTTGATCGCGTTGCCCACGACGTTGGTCAGGATCTGCCGAAGCCGCATCGGATCAGTCACCACCCGCGATGGTGGATCGCCCGACCACTCTAAATGAAGCGAAAGGTCCTTCTCGTGTGCAAGCGATTCCAGCTGCGCGATGACGCACCGGGTGATCTCGACAACATCGGTCTCGATCGATTCGGTCTTCAACGCCCCCGACTCGACCTTCGAGAGGTCGAGCACATCGTTGAGCAACTGGAGCAGATGCTCGCCGTTCAGCGCGATCCGCTGAACGGCTTCCATCACCGCATGCCGCTCGAATTCGGATTCATCCAGATCGAGGATGAGGTCGGCGAACCCGCCGATGGCGGTCAGCGGCGTGCGGATCTCGTGGCTGACGTTCGCGAGGAACCGCGACTTTGCGTCGCTCGCGGCTTCCGCGTCGCGGCGGGCCTTGGCGAGTTCGCCCGCCTGCTTGCGGATATCGAGCTGTGTCGCGGCCTGCCGCGCGAGCATGCGGAGCCGCCGCAGCGTTTGCACGTCGAGTTCTCTTGGCTCGGTATCGATGACGCAGAGAGATCCGAGCGTGTGACCGTTGTTCAGCGTCAGCGGGAATCCTGCATAGCACCGCAGCCCGCCGTCGCTCGTCACAAGCGGGTTGTCGCTTGTCCGAGAATCGTTGAGGAGGTCCGGGATCACAACATCATCCTGGCTCGCCACGACAAAGCCGCACACCGCCTGGCTGCGCGGCGTCTGAGCCGCGTCCAGCCCGACCCGGCTCTTGAACCATTGGCGATCGGCGTCGACCAGCGACACCAGCGCGATCGGCGTCCCCGCGAGCTCCGCGGCGAGCTGGGTCAGGTCGTCGAAGTCCGACTCCGGCCCGGTATCGAGCACACCGCACGCCATCAGCGACGCGAGACGCTCAGCTTCGTTCTGGGGGATTGCAGCTGGTGGCACCGGGAACCTCGAACATCTTGCACCGCCAGGTCATCAATCGGATCCCGCCGATCGGCTCTGAACCTCAAGTCAACGGTGATCCGCCGCCTGGGCCGCAGATTCCCCCGTCGAGGCGTCTGATGTGCCATATCGGCCGCAACCCACTACGCTGTGATGTCCTATGGCACGCACCAAACCCACGTCCAAATCAGCCGAGAAGCAGCCCTCGCCGAAGGCCGACGCCCCGGCGGCCGACCCCTCCTGGCTCACAGCATTCGACGCGCACCTCTTTAATGAGGGCAACCACCGCGAGCTTTACAAGAAGCTCGGCGCCCACCGCGAGACAGTGAACGGCAAGGAAGGCACCCGCTTCGCCGTCTGGGCCCCGAACGCCAGAGAGGTCTCGGTCGTCGGCGAGTTCAACGGCTGGGAACCCGGCAAGCACCGCCTCGACGCCCAGGGCGAGTCGGGCATCTGGCAGGGCTTCATCGAGGGCGTCGGCGAGCATGCGCTCTATAAGTTCCACATCGCCTCACACAAGGACGGCTACACCGTCGCCAAGTCCGACCCGTTCGCGTTCGCCGCGGAGTGTGCGCCCAAGACCGCGTCGGTCGTCAAGACACTCGACTACGACTGGGGCGACGGCGACTGGATGGCCAAGCGCCACGAACGCAACAACCACGCCGCCCCGATGTCCATCTACGAGATGCACCTCGGCTCGTGGAAGCACCACAACGACGGGACCAGCCGCTCGCTGAGCTACCGCGAGCTCGCGGACGTGCTCCCGAAGTACCTCCACGAGCACGGCTTTACCCACGTCGAGTTCATGCCCTTGATGGAGCACCCGCTCTATAAGTCATGGGGCTACCAGGTCACGGGCTACTTCGCGCCGACCAGCCGCTTCGGCGACCCGCAGGACCTGATGTACCTGATCGACAAGCTCCACCAGGCCGGCATCGGTGTCATCCTCGACTGGGTCCCCTCGCACTTCCCGACCGACCAGCACGGGCTCAGCTTCTTCGACGGCACCCACCTCTTCGAGCACGCCGACCCCAAGGAAGGCTTCCACCCCGACTGGACCAGCGCCATCTTCAACTACGGCCGCTACGAGGTCCAGAGCTTCCTGATCTCCAGCGCGATGTTCTGGCTCGACAAGTACCACGCCGACGGGCTCCGCGTGGACGGCGTCGCCTCGATGCTCTACCGCGACTACTCGCGCAAGGAGGGCGAGTGGGTCCCCAACATCTACGGCGGCAACGAGAACCTCGAAGCCATCGAGCTGCTCCAGAAGCTCAACGTCGCCGTCTACGAGAAGTTCCCCGACACCCAGATGATCGCCGAGGAGTCCACCGCCTGGCCCGGCGTCTCCAAGCCCACCTGGGCGGGCGGGCTCGGCTTCGGCTTCAAGTGGGACATGGGCTGGATGCACGACACGCTCGAGTACCTCGGGCGCGACCCCATCCACCGCAAGCACCACCACAACGAGATCAGCTTCCGCGGCCTCTACCAGTTCACCGAGAACTACGTCCTGCCGCTCAGCCACGACGAGGTCGTCCACGGCAAGGGCTCGCTGCTCGACCGCTTCCCGGGTGATGAGTGGCAGAAGTTCGCGACCCTCCGTCTGCTCTTTGCCAACCAGTGGGCCAACCCCGGCAAGAAGATGCTCTTCATGGGCTCGGAGTTCGGCCAGACCAGCGAGTGGAAGCAGGACGAGCAGCTCCCGTGGTGGCTCCTCGATCACGCCCCACACCAGGGCGCCGCGAGGCTCGTCGCCGAGCTCAACCGTGTCTACCAAGGCGAGCCCGCGCTCGCGCAGCTCGACTGCGACCCCCGCGGCTTCGAGTGGGCCGAGGGCGGCGACGCCGAGAATTCCGTGCTCGCCTTCTTCCGGAAGTCCGACGACGACCGAGAGTGGATCCTCGCGATCTTCAACCTCACCCCCGTCGTCCGCGGCGACTACCGCATCGGGGTCCCCTTCGCGGGACACTGGCGCGAGCTGCTGAACACCGACGCCGAACAGTTCTGGGGCACCGGCGTCGGCAATATGGGCGGCGTGGACTCCGAGCCCATGCCCTGGCACGACCGGCCCCACTCGATCACGCTCACGCTGCCGCCGCTCGGCGCGCTCTACATCAAGGGCGAGCGAGCCTGACCACCATGTCCCGCCGCGCCCTCAACCAACTCGCGCGGCTGCACGGCATCCAGTCCGCCTACACCGACGGCCGCAGCGAACGCCGCTCCGCGCCGCCCGAGGCGATCCTCGCTGCCTTGAAGATCCTCGGAGCCGACGTCGAGACGCTCGCCGACTGCGAGAAGGCGATCCGCGCGCACGATCGCAAACGCCCGCCGCTGCTCGAGCCCGTCGTTGTCGCGTGGGAATCGCGCGCTCGCTCCATCCGAGCAACGCTCCCCGCGAGCGCCACAGAGAAACCCGTCCGCCTCTCGATCGAGACCGAATCGGGCGAGACCATCGAGCATCGTGCAGCACCGGCTCGGATCAATCCCACGAAGCGTGACGGCTTCGTCACCGCGACCATCCCGCTCCAGAAGCTCGCGAGCGGCATCCACCGCCTCACGCTCACCGCCGCCCGCCGCACCGAAACCGCGACGCTGCTCGCCGCCCCGAAGACTTGCTGGTCACCGGGCGTGCCCGAGCGCCCGCTGGGGCTCTTCGTCCCGACCTACGCCCTCTGCTCAGAGGACGATCGCGGCATCGGCGGCGTCCGCGAGCTGCACGCGATCACTTCACTCGCGGCCGAGCGCGGCGTCTCGTGGCTCGGCACGCTGCCGCTGCTGAGCCAGTTCTACAGCGCCCACGCCGAGGCCTCGCCCTACTCGCCGGTGAGCCGCGTGTTCTGGAACGAGCTCTACGCTGATATCGGTCGCAAGGCCGTCACGGAGTTGTCCGACCGGCTTACCGACTACACCGCCGCCTGGAAAGCCCAGTGGTCCGCGCTGCGAGCGAAAGCAAAGAAGCACTTCGCGGGCGACACCGGCGCGAAGCGCCTCCGCGAGCTCCAGAAGGACAAAGCACTCGACCGCTACGCCCGCTTCCGCGCGATGAACGAGGCGACCGGCACGCCCTGGCACCAGTGGTCCGCCGCGGCACGAGACGGCCGCATCACACCAAGGCAGTACGACGCCGAGACCTACCAGACTTTCCTCTTCGCGCAGGACCTTGTCCGCCGACAGCTCGCGGACCTCGCCGAGCACGGCCGCGAGGCCGGCTGCCGCCTCTACCTCGACATGCCGCTCGGCACGCACGCCGCGGGCTTCGATGCGTGGAACTCACCAACCGAGTTCGCGCGGGGCGTCTCGATGGGCGCGCCCGCCGACGTGATGTTCGCTGGCGGGCAGAACTGGGCGATCACGCCGCCCCACCCGATCGGCTCGCGTGAAGCGGGGCACGCCCACGTCGTCGCGTGCATCCGCGAGCACCTCAAGTACGCCGGCGCGCTCCGCGTCGATCACGTCATGTGGATGCACCGGACGTTCTGGATCCCGGACGGCTTCGACGCCACGCAGGGCCTCTACGTCCGCTACCCCGCGGAAGAGCTCTACGCCATCCTCTGCATCGAGTCCCATCGCGCGAAGGCGACCATCGTCGGCGAGGACCTCGGGACCGTCCCGAAAGAAGTCCGCCGCGAGATGTCCAAGCGCGGCGTGCTCGGCATGTCGGTGGGGCTCTTCGAGCTCGGGAGCGAGCCATCGACCTGTCTGCCCACCCCCAAGCCCGACCAGATCGCCTGTCTCGACACCCACGACACGCCCACGCTCCCGGGCTTCCTCACCGATGCCGACGTCAACCTCCGCCGCGGACTCGACTTGATGACCGGCGACGGCGCAGCGAGCGAGCAGTCGCGCCGTGACGACATCCGCAAGGCCGTCACCACCGAGCTCGAACGCCTCGGTCTTGCCGAGGGCGCGGGGCTCGACGAACTCGTCCGCGGCCTGCTCCGCCACCTCGCCGGGTCCGACGCCGCGGTGCTGCTGGTGAATCTCGAAGACCTGCTGGGCGAGCCCCTGCCCCAGAACACGCCCGGACTCACGAGTGAATATCCAAGCTGGCGCCGCCGACTGCCGATCTCCATCGAGCGGCTCACCGAGCACCCGATGGTCGGCCCGGTCCTCCGCGAGCTCGCTACCCTCCGCGCGAGGAGCACGCCCACTTGAACCGCTACGTCTGCATCCACGGCCACTTCTACCAGCCCCCGCGCGAGAACCCCTGGCTCGAAGCCGTCGAGCGCCAGGAGTCCGCCGCTCCGGCCCACGACTGGAACGAGCGCGTCACGATCGAGTGCTACCGCCCCAACGCCCGCGCCCGCCGCCTGGGTGAAGACGGCTGGCTCGACGCCATCACGAACAACTACGCCCGCATCAGCTACAACTTCGGACCCACGCTCCTGAGCTGGCTCGAGGAGCACGAGCCGGGTGTCTACGACGCCATCCTCGACGCCGACCGCATTTCGGTCCGCCGCTTCTCCGGGCACGGCAGCGCGATCGCCCAGGCCTTCAACCACCTCATCATGCCGCTCACCAACGAGCGCGACAAGAAAACCCAGGTCATCTGGGGCATCGAGGACTTCAAGCACCGCTTCGGCCGCCACCCCGAGGGCATGTGGCTCCCGGAGACCGCCTGCGACACCGCGAGCCTCGAAGCCCTCGCCGAGCACGGCATCCGCTACACCATCCTCGCCCCGCGGCAGTGCAAGAGCATCCGCAAGCTGGGCGACACCGGCTGGCAGGACGTCGGCGAGGGCGTGGACCCGAGCCGCGCGTACGTCGTCAATCTCCCCTCGGGCCGCACGATCAACGTCTTCTTCTACGACGGTCCCGTGTCGCAGGCCGTCGCCTTCGAGCAGCTCCTGGAATCCGGCGAACGCTTCGCCAACCGCCTCATGTCCGGTCTCAGCGACGACCGCGGCCACACCCAGCTCGTCCACATCGGCACCGACGGCGAGACCTACGGACACCATCACCGCTACGGCGAGATGGCCCTCGCCTACACCATCGAGAAAATCGAGCGCTCGGGCGTCGCCAAGCTCACCAACTACGCCGAGTTCCTCGACATCGCACCGCCCGAGTTCGAAGCCGAGATCCACGAGAACTCCAGCTGGAGCTGCGTGCACGGCGTCGAGCGCTGGCGCTCCGATTGCGGCTGCCACTCGGGAGGCAACGCGGGCTGGAACCAGGCGTGGCGCGCCCCGCTCCGCAAGGCCCTCGACTGGCTCCGTGACGAGCTCGCGCCGAGGTTCGAAGCCGCCGCCGCCGAGCTGCTCCAGGATCCCTGGGAGGCGCGCGACGCCTATGTGCACCTCGTCCTCGATCGCTCATCGCAGGTCGTTGACGGCTTCTTCCGCGCTCACGGAGCCCGCAGCCTCGACCGCGCCGAGCGCGTCCGGGCGCTCCAGCTCCTCGAGATGCAGCGGCACGCGATGTACATGTACACCAGCTGCGGCTGGTTCTTCGACGAGCTCTCGGGCATCGAGACCGTCCAGGTCATGCGCTACGCCGGACGCGCGATCCAGCTCGCCGAGGAAACGCTCGGCATCGACCTCCTCGACCCCTTCCTCGAGCGCCTCGGCGAAACGCACAGCAACCTCCCCCAGCTCGGCTCGGGCCGCCGCGTCTTCGACCTGCTCGTGCGCCCGTCGTTCGTCTCGCTGCTCGACGTCGGCGCTCACTACGGCGTGGACCTGCTCTTCGAGGACCTGCCCGCCAAGTGCCAAGTCTACTGCTACGACACCGAGCGTCTCGCGCTCCGCCGTGAGGAGGCGGGCCAGACCGCCCTCCGCGTGGGCCAGGTCCGCCTGACCTCGCGCATGACCCGCGAGACCGGCGTTTTCAGCTTCGCCTCGGTCCACCTCGGAGATCACGTCGTCCACGCGGGCGTCCGACCATTCCGCGACGACGAGTCGTTCGAGAAGATCGCCCAGGACCTCGCCGACAGCTTCGAGCACGGAGATGTCGCCGAGCTGATCCGCACCATGGACCGCGAGTTCGGCAAGTCCACCTATTCGCTCCGCTCGCTCTTCCGCGAGGAGCAGCAGCGCGTGATCTCGCACGTCATGCGGTCCAAGATCGACGACGTCCAGGACTCCATCCGCCGCGCGTACGACAACGCCGCGCCGCTCATGCGGTTCGTTCACTCCATCGGCGCCGAGATGCCGGGCCCGCTCGCGGGTGCCGCGTTCCAGGTGCTCAACGCCGAGCTCGAGACCTGCCTCAACGCCTCCGAGCTCGACCACGAGCGCCTCGCCGACCTGCTCGACGAGGCCGTCCGCACCGGCGCCGCCCTCGACATCGAGCGCATCCGCGACACCCTGCACCGCGCCCTCCGCCGGCTGGGCCGCGAGCTCCGCCTCGACGGCGCCCGCATCGACAAGCTCTCCAAAGCGCTCGAGCTGATCCCGGTCCTCGAAGAGTTCCCATTCGAGATCGACCTCTCCGAGCTGCAGATCGCCGCCTGCACCCTCCGCGACGAGGCCCGCGCAGGTCTTTCGGTCGCCGCGATGGGGGGCGACGACGCCGCCGAGATGTGGACCGTGCTCTTCGAGAAGCTCGCCGATGAGCTCAAGGTCCGCCTCGACACCCGCCGAAGCGAAGCCATCGCCGACGCCTGAGAGCCTGAGAACCCAAAGGTGGGACGGGCTTCCAGCCCGTCTCTTTGGATCAGGCCACTGACGCGACCGCTGCTCAGACCAGATACGCCCGCGACGCGTACTCCTGCATCATCCGCTGCGTCGTGAAGAACGACCCGTTGATCGCGATCGAGTTCCGCATGATCTCCGCGAACCTGTCGGGCTCGTTGTGGAACATCGGCACGATCGTCTCGCGCAGCTTCGTGTAGATCGAATCCGCGTGCTCGGCGTTCTGCTTCTCGTGCCGCTTCGCGACAACCTTCGGATCGTCCTCGCCCGCGCCCTCGTCCGGGATGTCGTCGGGGTTGTACAGATCCTCGCCGACCGACCAGCCCGTCACGCCCTCGATCCAGCCCTCGACCCACCAGCCGTCCACGATCGAGAGCGACGGGATGCCGTTCATGGCCGCCTTCATCCCGCTCGTGCCCGAGGCCTCGAGCGGCGGCCGCGGCGTGTTGAGCCACAGGTCGCACCCGCCGACCATCAACGCGCACGGCGTCATCTCATAGTTCTGCACGTACGCGACCTTCACCGCGTCGCCCAGCTCCTCGGCCGTCTCAAAGATCTGCTTGATGATCGCCTGCCCGTCGGTGTCCCTCGGGTGAGCCTTGCCGCCGTAGAGAATCTGGACGGGCCCGGCCTTCTCCGCGACCTCGCGCAGCTTCTTCGGATCAGACAACACAAGATGAGCCCGCTTATACGCCGTCGCGCGGCGCGCAAAGCAGATCGTGAACGCGTTCTCGTCCATCGCCACACCCGTGGACGACTTCACGAAACCGATCAGCTCCTTCTTCGCCTTCGCGTGCGCGGACCGAATCTCGTCGAGCGGGATCGCCATCGCGTTGCGCATCTCTGCCGGGTCGTGACGCCAGCCGTCGAGATACTTGTCAAACAGCCCTGCGAATGCCGGCGCGACCCACGTGTTCGCGTGCACGCCGTTGGTGATCGAGTCGATCTCGTGACCCGGGAACATCCGCCGCGAGACCTCGCCGTGACGCTTCGCAACGCCATTGACGTAGCGGCTGTACTCCAGCCCCAGGTGCGTCATGTTGAGCGGCGGGCTCGCCGATTCCTTCTTCGACTTCGCCGGCGCCGCCTCCGCCGGTGCGGGCACGGGCAGGTAGGGCGAGACCAACTCCGAGCCCACCACCTTGTGCGCCAGCGTCGCCGTGAAGCTGTCGTGCCCCGCGGGCACGGGCGTGTGCGTCGTGAAGATGCACTTCTCACGCACGGCCGCCTTCACCGCGTCGTCCGTCGGCTTCTTGCCGAGCATCGCCGCCTCGCGCTTGACGAGCTCCAGCACGAGCAGCGCCGCATGGCCCTCGTTCATGTGATAGCGGTTGACGTCGGTGTAGCCCGTCGCCTCGAGCATCCGCACGCCGCCGACACCAAGCACCGTCTCCTGCATGATGCGGTAGGTGTCGTCGCCGCCGTAAAGCCGGTCCGTGAGCTTGCGGTCCTCGTCAGAGTTCTCAGGGAGGTCCGTGTCGAGCATCAGGACCGGCACCACGTGCCCGCCCTCGCCCGCCGCGTCGAACCGCCATGCCCGGATCTGAACCTCACGGCCCTCGATCTGCACCGTTGCGCGTCCATCGAGCTCGGTGAGCTGCTTCGCCGGGTCCCACGCCGAGGCCTCCTGCGACTGCACGCCGTCGGCGCTGATCGACTGCGTGAAGTAGCCGCCGCGGTGCAGCAGCGTCACGCCGACCATGGGCAAGCCCAGGTCGGCGCCCGAGCGGATCGTGTCGCCCGCGAGCACACCGAGCCCGCCCGAATACGTCGGGATCTCGTGGGCAACAGCGATCTCCATCGAGAAGTACGCGATCGTGCGCGGGCGGTCCATCTCGTGCATCCTCCGGGCGCGTCGGCCCATTTCCGGTCGTCCGTGATCCGCACGGTCAATCCGTGCGCACGGAGGTTAGCCGCGCCGCGACTCCAGGCGCTCCAGTGCAAGGTCATGCACGACGTGATACGCCCCGCCGAGCCGCGACCAGTCAAAGTCCCAGCTCCGCTTCTCCACGTCGTTGCGGACCACCACCCGGTCGCCCCGCTCCATCGAGCAGAAGTCGAGCAGCAGCTCCGCGAGCTCGGCCGCCGACTCGTTGAACGACCGCCCACGCCTCGAGAGGATGTACGGGGCCCACTTCCCGCGGCTCGACTGGTCCGACAGGTTCGCCTGCGCGAACCGCCCGAACCCCGCCAGATCGCTCGTGACCGCGGGCACGCCGAGCGCCAGACACTCCTGCGGCGTATAGCCCCATGGCTCGTAGGTGCTCGGGAAGAGCCCGAGGTGGCAGCCGCGCACAAACTGGTCGTACTCGATCCCCCAGATCGGGCTCGTCGGCGTGATGAACTCGGGCGAATACACGATCTTCACGCGATCCTCTTCCGCGTTCGCGAGCCCAAGGTGCTTGAGGTGATTCAGCACCCCGTCGTCGTGCTCCGACTCCAGGACGTGCGTGCAGACCGCCGGGTCGTGGTTGGCTTTCAGGGCCGCCTGGGTGCGCTTCAGACGCATGCCCCAATACTCCTCGACAAGATCGTCGAGCTTGACCTGCTGGCGCGTCGCGGCCAGGTGGAAGAGCTTGTCGCCCACGTCCGAGGTGATCCGTTTGCAGACGTCGTGGAGCTCCTGAAGCACGCCCCGCGCGCGCAACTCCGCGGGACTCAGCGACCGCGTAGGCCGCTGCGTGATGATGAAGAACACCACGGTCAGGTCGGTCCCGGTCGCCTTGAGCGCGCTGTTGAGCCGGGCGAGGGCCTCGAGACACAGATCAAAGCCCTTGTTCCTGGGCTCGAACCGGCCCGAGGTGAAGAAGTACCGCGTCTGCGCGAGATCGAACGAGTAGCTGGGGAAGAAGTGCCCCATCACGAACTCCTCGATCCGCTCCTTGAACACCGCGTGCAGCGTCTGGAAATCGTGCCCCACGCTAAACCGCGAGACGTTCAATCCGTTCGGCGTCACATGGTCCGGCTCGCGTCCCAGCGTCAGTTTGCACTCGTCGGCCGTCACCGCCGAGACGGTCGTGAACACGTCCGCCCCGTGCGCACAGGCGCGCTCGATCTGGTGCTGGGCGGTGATGCCCATCCGGTGCGCCTCGCCGTCGGCATCGACGTAATCGGCCGATGTCGGGTCGAAGCCCTCCTGGCTGCTCGCGAGGTAGCGGCCCAGCATCGTCGCGTGCGTCGTGAACGCCGTCGCGAGGGGCAGCTCCGCGTGCTTGGCAAGCGGGATCCCGAGACCCGAGAGCCACTCATGAAAGTGGACCGCGATCCGCTGCTCAGAATCGGCATCGTTTATGACACTGTTCGCAGCAATCAGGAACTCGCGCACCGCCGCCGCGAACGAGATGATCTGGCCCACAAGCGGTTCGTGCGACTGCGTCGGGATGGCCAGGTCCTGCTCGAGGATCCGCACCGTTTCGGCGCGGACCTCGTCGGGGACGTTGGGATCGACCAGGAACGTCTTGGGGTGGCCCGCGACGAGCCATCGCCCGGAGTGGGCCGCAACGCCCCGGTCGGCAAGGCGTTGCGTGACGTCCGCGAGCCAGCCGCGCGGCTTCGAGACCTCGATTTCAAGCGTGGATTTCGATTCGAACCACGGGCCGAGCATCAGGTAGCGGCGTCCCCAGCGGTCGCCCATGGTGGCGGCCTTGGACCGCAGCACCTGGTAGATACCTCCAACCGGGTTCGCGACCTCCCAGCCAACCTCGATCAGCGTGGTCTTGCGCGGCGCGGTGCGGGAACTCGAAGCGGGGATAGCGGGTGATCCGATCATCGTAATTCGAATGTTTACACGAACGCGAGGGACGATGCGTTCGGGATGTGACCGACAGACGTTTCCGGGATACACCTCTGAATCCGCATGCTTTACGCAGATTTTACGCGCAGGCGTTGTGATCTCCCGTGTTGGATGCCAAGATAGAGGAAGCTCGCTTCGATCACACGACTTGTCGTGAGAGACGGCAGACGGAAGGAACCATGACAGCTCGCAACGCAGTCCCGGCCTCGACGCTCGCGGCGATCCGGCGCGAACTCCCCAGTGTGGATGTCTTCAAGGAGAACGCGGTTAGCGCGCTCGCGAAGACCCAGCGATCGGTGAGCGCCCGCTCGACCGTTCGCGGCGGGCGGGGCTCGCCCGCGCCGAACGTCGTCGAGGCGGTCCGGGCCGCGCTCTCGAGCCCCGCCGTCAGGTCCAAGGACGTCCCAACGAGCACGCTCCGCCACGCCCCCGAGGCGGCCGATCCGGGCGAGACGGTGGAAGACGCGGGTCCGGTGCTCCGGCAGCCGCTTACCGGCCCCGCGGCCCGGCACGAGGGCCCGGCGGGCCAGCCCAGCCACCAGCAGATCCAGGAGCGGGCGTTCCAGATCTTCCTCGAGCGGGCGGGGCGTCCCGGCTCGCCCGAGACGGACTGGTACCAGGCGGAGCGCGAGCTGCAGGACCGGATGAAGTTCGGTCGGTAAGCTTGATTGAGCGGGAATAGATCTCGGACGTGTCTGCATCCGGTCGGTGCGACGGGCGCGAACCCGTAGCACCTGATGTCGCCTTGGCGGCCCAACCGGAGAACGACAATCATGATCTCACGCCTTTCGCGCACACTCGCGGTCGCCTCGGTCTTCGCGGCAGCCGCCGGGACCACGCTTGCTCAGAACGCCGACGTCGTCTGGCCCGGCTTCCGCGGCCCCTCGGGCGATGGGCGTTTGCACGGGCTTTCGCACCCGGATTCGTGGTCGCTGACCTCCGAGGAGCAGCGGAACGTCGCGTGGTCGGTCGAGATCGCGGGGAACAGTTGGTCCTCGCCCGTCGTGATCGGTGACACGGTGTATGTCGTCTCGGCGGTGACGCCCGACATGGAGCGGCCCGACCCATTCCGTGGCGCGGGCGGCTGGGTGGCGGGGCGTCCGTCGGCCGACGCCGAGTTCCAGATGCGGGCGTTCGACCTCGCGACGGGCGACGAGAGATGGTCGAAGACACTGGAGACCGAGGTTCCCAAGCAGCCGACCCATCCCTCGAACACCTGGGCGACCGAAACGCCCGTGACCGACGGCGAGCGGATCTACGCCCACTTCGGCGCCATCGGCTTGGTGGTCGCGGTGGACCTCGAAGGCAACGTGATCTGGCGCACGGACCTGCCCGCGTACAAGCAGGGCGCGAACTTCGGTACCGGCGCCTCGGTCGCGCTCGCGGGCGATCGGCTCATCGTGCACTCGGATAACCAGGAAGACTCGTTCGTCGTCGCGTTCGACACGGAGACGGGCGACGAGAAGTGGCGTCAGGATCGCCCCGAGGGCAGCAGCTGGGCGACGCCCCTCGTCGCAGAGCACGAGGGCGTGACCCAGGTGATCGTGCCGGGGCCGGGCCACGTCACGGCGTACAACGCGACCGACGGCGAGATGCTCTGGAAGGGCACCGGCATCGGCGGCGGCTTCAGCGCCTCGCCCTCCATCGAGGACGGCGTCGTGATCTTCGGCAACAGCGGCCCCGGCCGCCGCGGCCCGTTGATCGGCGTGAACCTGTCCGCCCGGGGCGAGTTTGCGCTTGATCCCAAGGACGAACGCGTCGCCTGGGTCGCCAACAGCCAGGGCTTCACGTTCGCCTCGCCCGTCGTCCTCGACGGCATCATCTACGCCGTCCGCGGCTCCTTCTTCGGCGCTCACGATGCTGAGACGGGCAAGCGGATCTACCAGAAGCGTCTACCCGACCAGAGCGAGGTCGTGGCGTCGCTTTGGACGGATGGTGAGCGGATTTTCGCGATGAACGAGGTCGGATTGACCTTCGTCGTGAAGGCGGGCCGTGAGTACGAACTGCTCGGGACCAACGAGATCGAGGGCGATCTCTTCAGCGCGACCCCCTCGGCGGCGGACGACTCGCTCCTCATCCGCGGGGCGGATAAGCTCTACTGCGTCCGGGCGGAGGGTGCGGGCTGAGCAAGATCAGCCGCGTTCTGCGTTGGTTCGCCTGAGATCGACTCTCTCGACTGACTCTCGACTGGAACAAACACTGGAGACTGGAATGCGGACGGCTCTGCTCGCCTCGCTCGCGGTGTGTATCGGCACCGCTTCGCTCACGACCGCGCAGGATGCTCGGTGGCCGGGCTTCCGCGGCCCAGCCGGCGACGGGCAACTCGGTGAGTTGTCGCATCCAGCAACGTGGTCGCTGACTGGAGACCGTGAGGCGAATATCGCCTGGACGGTTGATCTCCCCGGCTACAGCTGGTCATCGCCGCTCGTTGTCGGTGAGACCGCCTACCTCGTGACCGCTGTCACGCCGGACACCGATCGACCCAAGCCGTTCCGGGGCGCGGGCGGGCGTGGGCGCGGTCGCCCGACACCCGAAGTGCGCTTCGCGATGCTTGCCGTTGACATGGAAACGGGCGATTCTCGCTGGTCCACGACGCTTGCCGAGCGGGTGCCGTCGCAGCCGACGCACCCGTCGAACACCTTCGCGACCGAGACGCCCGTGACAGACGGCGAGCGCATCTACGCGCACTTCGGATCGATCGGGCTGCTTGTCGCGGTCGATCTCGACGGCCGCGAGGTCTGGCGGGCGCCTCTTCCCGCGTACCGGCAGACGGCGAACTTCGGCACGGCCTCGTCGGTTGTTCTGTGGGAGGATCGGGTGATCGTCCATTCCGACAACTTCGAGGAGTCGTTCATCGTCGCCCATGACGCCGAGACGGGTGAACAGATCTGGCGTGCCGAGGAGCGGCCCGAGGGCAGTTCATGGGCGTCCCCGATCATCGCGGAGGCCGATGGCTCCGCGCAGCTCATCGCGCCCGGGTCTGGTCACGTCACGGCGTATGACCCGGCGAACGGATCGGTGCTCTGGAAGGTGACGGGCGTGCCGGGGAACTTTGACGCCACACCGGTTGTCGCGGGAGACCGGGTGATCTTCGGGAACAGCGGGCGGCAGGGGCGCGGGCCGATGATCGCCGTCGAGCTCAGCGCCCGGGGTGAGTTCGCGCCGGATCCGGACGACGAGCGTGTCGCTTGGGTCGCCAACAGCCAGGGCTTCACATATTCGTCCCCGGTTGTCGTTGACGGGGTCGTCTACGCCGCTCGTGGTTCGTTTTTCGGTGCCCACGATGCCGAGACGGGCGAGCGGATCTATCGGAAGCGCCTGCCCGACCAGAGCGAGGTCGTGGCATCGCTCTGGACGGATGGCGAGCGGATTTTCGCCATGAACGAGGTCGGCCTGACCTTCGTCGTGAAGGCGGGCCGTGAGTACGAGTTGCTCGGGACCAACGAAATCGAGGGTGACCTCTTCAGCGCGACGCCCTCCGCGGCGGACGGCTCGCTCCTGATCCGCGGGGCGGACAAGCTGTACTGCATCCGGGCGGAGGGTGCCGGGTAAGCTCTCCGGGAGTGCTGTCCGGCCGCCGGCTGTGACGGCGCCCACGGACCACGCACCCGGAGACCTTCGTATGCATCGTGATCGCACCCTCGTTGCCGCACTCGCCGGCCTTGCTGTCTCGTTCGGTTCGGCCGCGATGGCCCAGGATATCCACTGGCCCGGCTTCCGCGGTCCAGACGGCGGCGGCACGGCGACCTCGTCGCACCCGTCGTCGTGGTCGGCCGCGAGCGAGGGCGGGCAGAACCTGGCGTGGTCGGTCGATCTGCCGGGCATCGCGCTGGCGTCACCGATCGTGATCGGTGACACGGTGTACGTCGTGACCGTGATCTCGCCCGAGCTCGAGACCGCGACCCCGTGGGTCAACGGCACGCCGCCGCTCTCGGCGGTCGAGGAGCCCGCGGACTTCCGCTTCGTGGCGCTCGATCTGGAGTCGGGCGAGCAGCTCTGGGAGACGTCGGTCGCCAACGAGGTGCCGGCGATCCCGACGCATACGTCGAACTCGTTCGCGACCGAGAGCCCGGTGACCGACGGCAAGCACCTTTTCGCGCACTTCGGCTGCCTCGGTGTGGTCGTCGCGGTCGATCTCGAGGGCAACGAGGTCTGGCGGCGCGACGTCGGCGCGTACAGCTACCAGCAGGATTTCGGGCCGGCGAGCTCGGTCGTGCTCGCCGACGGTGTGCTCGTCGTGCACTCGGACAACCAGGACAGCTCGTTCGTGATGGGCATCGAGCCGGCGACGGGCCGTGAGCTGTGGAAGAACGAGCGGCAGACCGGCACCGCCTGGGCCTCGCCGACCGTCGCGGCGAACCCCGCGGGTGGGTCGCAGGTGATCGTGCCGGGCTCGCGCAACATCACGTCGTACGATCCAAAGACGGGCGAGACGATCTGGCAGGTGACGGATATCCGGGGCAACTTCTCGGCCTCGGGCATCGTCGCGGACGGCAAGTTCATCGCGGGCCCGCTGGGCCGCGGGCAGCGGGGCGGGATGATCGCGGTCGAGCTCGATGCCGAGGGCGAGTTCCCGGTCGGCGCTGACGCCGACGAGTCGGGCATCGCGTACGTCGTGCCGGCGCAGGGCTTCGCGTACTCATCGCCCGTGGTGGTCGGGGACCGGCTCTACGTCGCGCGGGCCTCGATCTTCGCGGCCCACGACACCACCACGGGCGAACTGCTCTACCGCGAGCGTCTGCCCGAGCCCGACATGATCGTGGCGTCGCTCTGGACGGACGGCGAGACGGTGTACGCGATGAACGTCAACGGCACGGTCTTCGGCGTCAAGGCGGGCGACGAGTTCGAGCTGGTCTCGACCAACACGGTCTCCGCGACCGAGGGCGAGCAGTTCAGCGGCACGCCCGCGGTGGCGCAGGGAGCGCTGCTCATTAAGGGTTCGGATCGGCTGTACTGCATCCGCAGCCGGGGATAAGCAGGGCGGGTCCGTGGTAGGCTGCGGGCTCATTCAAGGAGTCTGACATGCCCGGAACCGCTCGCTCGCTTTCGATCGTCACGTCGTTCGCGCTCATCGTGGTTTGTCTTGGCGGGTGCGCGCAGTACACGGTCCCGGGTGGGCCGGCGGACTTCCGGGCGCTTGGGGTGAGTGTTGAGCGTCAGGCGCAGATGACGGACTGGGACCTGGCGGATGAGTTCGACCGTCAGCCCGCCGCGTCGTTTCCGGCGCGTGTCGCGGTGGTCCGCTTGCAAGACCGGGGATATGCGGAGTGGGACTACAGCGCGCGGAAACGGGGAAGCGTCAGTGTCGTCACGCGGCGCGAGGTGGAGACCGATGAGCACTTCGAGCGTGTGAATTCGCTTGAGGGCATCGCCCAGATCGCGATGCTGAACAGTTTCGTGCTTCCCGATCGCGTATCGAGCGTTGACGACCTGCGGGCATCGGCGGCGGCGGTGCAGGCCGACATGCTTCTGGCGTACACGCTTGACACGCGGTTCGGCGTTGAGAAGGTCGTGCCGTTTCTTGGTGAGATCACGCTTGGGATCTTCCCTGCTAAAGAATCGCGTGTGACGAGCACGGCTTCTGCCGTTCTTCTCGATACGCGGACCGGGTACATCTACGGCCTCGCGGAGGGGACGAGCAAGACATCTCAGCTCGCGAATGCATGGACGAAACGGGACGCCGTCGAACAGTCGCGGCGTCGCGCTGAACGCGAAGCATTCGATGCACTCGTTGGCGAGATCGAGACCATGTGGGGAAGGACCTACTCGGCGTTCGAGCGAGCGAACGAAGTCGTCGTGGAGCCAGCGGCCGAAGGCGGTTGAGCCGCTGAATCGGTCGGGCTCTGTCCGGCGAACTTCCTTGGGTGATCGAGGTTGTGTGGTTCAAGCGGGATCTGCGGGCGGCGGATCATCCGCCGCTCGTTGAGGCGGCGGCGACGGGCCGGCCCGTCGTGTACCTGTACGTCTACGAGGATGATCTGCTCGCGCAGCCCGAGTGGGACGCGTCGCACTCGGCGTTCATCCATGAATCGCTCGGCGATCTCGATCGGTCGCTGCGGGAAGTCGGTTCGCGCGTGACGTATCGGCGCGGGCGGATGCCCGAGGTGCTCGACGAACTCGCGGCGGAGCTGGAGCCGGTCGGGGGGATCGCGGCGGTTCGGTCGCACGAAGAGACCGGGACGTGGGTGACATTCGGGCGTGATAAGCGCGTCGGGGCGTGGTGCCGCGCGAATGGTGTTGCGTGGATCGAGACACCGCAGCACGGGGTGGTGCGGGGGCTGACGTCGCGCGACGGCTGGGCGGGGCTGTGGGCGAGGCGGATGCGGGAGAAGCCGCTCGCGCCGCCCGAGTCGATCCGGTGCATGTCGGGTGTGCTGCCTGAATGGAACTTCGGTCGGCGGCGGACTCGGACGGAGCTCGGGCTCGAGGACGTCGAGCGCGCGGGTCGGCAGCGGGGCGGCGAGGTGGTCGGGCGCGGCGTGCTCGATTCGTTCCTCGCCGAGCGCGGCGTGAACTATCGCGCGGACATGGCGAGCCCGGTCTCGGGCTTCGATGGCTGCAGCCGGCTCAGTGCGCACCTCGCGTACGGCACGGTCTCGATGCGGACGGTGCACCACGCGCTGCGGGAACGACAAGCCGAGCTCAAGGCGATGCCCCGCGGCGAGCGCGACCCGCGGTGGCTCAAGAGCATGACGAGCTTCCAGGCTCGGCTGCGCTGGCACTGTCATTTCATCCAGAAGCTCGAGTCGGAGCCCGAGATCGAGTGGCGGAACATGAACCGGGCCTACGACGGGCTGCGCAACGAGAGCGATCTGACCGAAGAAGAATCGCTCCGGTTCGAGGCGTGGCGGCTCGGGCGGACCGGGTACCCGTTTGTCGACGCGTGCATGCGGTGCCTGCGCGAGACGAGGTGGATGAACTTCCGGATGCGGTCGATGCTGGTGAGCTTCGCGAGCTACCACCTTTGGCTGCACTGGAAGCACACCGCGACGGAGATGGCGCGGCTGTTCCTCGACTTCGAGCCAGGGATCCACTTCAGCCAGTTCCAGATGCAGTCGGGCACGACGGGCATCAACACCGTCCGCATCTACAGCCCGATCAAGCAGTCGAAGGACCAGGACCCGGACGGCGTGTTCATCCGGAAGTGGGTGCCCGAGCTTGAGGGCGTGCCGGATGATGCGATCCACGAGCCGTGGAAGCATTTTGGATCCGAGCCCGGGGCGCTGTTCGCGCCGGACGACGACGTCGAGTCGGCGATGGGGCACCCGTATCCGCCGCCGATCGTGGATCACCCGACGGCGTACCGGCTCGCCAAGGAACGGATCTTCTCGGTCCGGGGCACGACGGCCGCCCGGCAGGAAGCGAAGCGGGTTTATCTCAAGCACGGCAGCCGGAAACGGCGGGGGGACCACGTCCATCGGGGTGGTCCTGAGGATCGGGGGGCCTGACCGGGCCGAAAATCTTCGGAATATTTGATTCGGCGATGTAGTTGACCGAGTGGTTCCGATGTATATCATCCTGTGTAAGGAGGTCCACCGTGGCCCAGCTCGGTCGCCCGCGAGAATTCGATGTCGATGAGGCTCTCGACAAGGCGATGGACGCCTTCTGGGCCCGCGGCTACGAGGCGACCAGTGTCGCGGATCTGATGGGCGCAATGGGCCTTCAGAAGGGCAGCATCTACAAGGCGTTCGGCGACAAGCACTCGCTGTTCCTGCGGGCGCTCGATCGGTATCTGGACGAGGTCATCGAGGCCGTGAAGTCGGCGATCTCGAGCGCCCCGGACGAGAGGATGGCGGTCCGCGGCTGGCTCTCGGGCGTTGTCGCGGGGCGTTGCAGCCGTTCGAACCGCAGGCGCGGGTGCTTCGCGATCAACTCGCTGGTTGAGCTGGCGCCGCACGATCCGGAGGTGAACACGCGACTCCGGCGGCACCTGGAGCAGCTCCGGGGCTTGATCGTGCCGGTCGTGGCGGCGGGGCAGTCCAAGGGGCTGCTGCGTGACAACGCCTCTGCGGAGGCGGCGACGGACATGCTGATCGCGTTCGTGCAGGGGATCGTCGCGGACGCCCGCCTGGGGAGGCCCGCCGAGCACTCGTCGCGCCTGATGGAAACCGTCCTCGGCCTCGTCGAGGCGAAATAAAATTACTTATTTCGGAACTAATCGGTTCCGAAATAGGTTTGGAAGATCGGAAATCGTGCTCACCACTCGCTCAAGGAGATTCACATGGCACGCTTAGAGAACAAGGTCGCGGTCGTCACCGGCGGGAACAGCGGCATCGGCTTCGCCACCGCGAAGCGGTTTGTCGAAGAGGGCGCCCGCGTGATCATCACCGGTCGCCGCGCCGACGCTGTTGAGAAGGCGGCGAAGGACCTCGGCGGCAACGTTGTCGGCCTTGTCGCTGACGCGAGCACCCTCGCCGACACCGACAAGCTTGTCGAGCAGCTCAAGGAGCACACGGACCACGTGGACGTGCTGTTTCTGAACGCCGGCATCGCCCCGATGGCGCCGCTGACCGAATCGGACGAGGCGATGTTCGACTCGACCTTCAACACCAACGTGAAGGGCCCGCTGTTCACGATCCAGAAAGCTCTGCCGCTGCTGAAGGGTGGCTCCTCTGTGTTCATCAACGCATCGGTGGTCACCGACAAGGGCCTCACGGGGTCGAGCATCTACTCGGCGAGCAAGGGCGCGGTCCGCACGATGGTCCGGGTGCTCGCGGCAGAGCTCGCCCCGCACGGCATCCGCGTCAACGCCCTGAGCCCGGGGCCGATCGGCACGCCGCTCTGGAGCAAGACCGGGATGAGCGAGGAAGACACCCAGGGCATGGGCGAGCAGCTCGGGAAGACCGTCCCGCTCGGCCGCTTTGGTGAGCCCGAGGAGATGGCGGGCGTCGCAGTCTTCCTTGCGTCCGACGATTCCTCGTATGTCACCGGCGCGGATATCCAGGCCGACGGCGGGTTCGCCCAGGTCTGATCGACAGCTTCGAGAGCCGGGTCGGAGACGCCCCGGCTTCTCTTTGGACTATAAAGGAACCGTTTGGTTCTAAAGTAAGGCAACACTGCGGTACGCCGCAGAAAGGAGCACCGTCATGAACCGCAACCCATTCAACTCGCTCGTCCTGTCCGCCGCGACGCTGGCCGCCTCGGCCCTTGCCGCCCCGGAAGCCCACGCCCAGAACGCTTCGCTTGTCGAGAAGCCGCTGGTGTACAGCCGCACCGTCGAGATCGACGGCGTGGACATCCACTACCGCGAATCCGGCGCGGAGAACTTCGACGAGGGCGAGCCCGTCATCGTCCTGCTGCACGGCTTCCCGACCAGCTCGCACATGTTCCGCGACTTCATCCCGCAGCTCAATGACGAGTACCGGGTGATCGCGCCGGACTTCCCGGGCTACGGGCTCTCGGGCTCGCCCAGTGTGGACGAGTTCGAGTACACCTTCGACCACGCCGCCGCGATCGTCGAGGAGCTGCTCGAGCAGGTCGGCGCCGAGGAGTGGGTCCTCTACGTGCAGGACTACGGCGCACCGGTGGGCTTCCGCCTCGCGCTCAACAACACCGAGAAGATCCGGGGTTTGATCGTGCAGAACGGCAACGCCTACGAGGAAGGTTTGCCCGATTCGTTCTGGGGTCCGTGGCGCGTCTACTGGCGCGACCGGTCGAACCAGGAGGCGATCAACTACCTCGCCGGCCTGCTGACGTTCGAGGCGACCAAGTGGCAGTGGCAGCACGGCACCCGCAACCCCGACGCGATCAGCCCGGACAACTGGCTGGCGGTGCAGCCCAAGCTCGATCGGCCCGGCAACGGGTTGGTCCAGCTCGCCTATGCCTACGACTACGGCAGCAACCCGCCGCGGTACCCGGCCTGGCAGAAGTGGATGCGCGACAACCAGCCCCCGACCATCATCACCTGGGGCCGGCACGACGAGATCTTTCCGGCGGCCGGCGCGCTTCCCTACCTCCGCGACCTGCCGAACGCCGAGCTGCACCTGCTCGATACAGGTCACTTCGCCCTCGAGGAAGACGGCGACCTGATCGCGTCGCTCGTCCGTCGCTGGCTCGAGCGTGAGGTGGTCGATCGCGACTGAACGCAGAACCACGGTCGCCCGCCGCGGAGACGCGGCTTGCGGCTTTCCTACTTCTCTGCTTCGTAGACGACCTTGCCGCCGACCATCGTCACAAGCGGCTTGGTTTCGAGAAGCTGCTCGGGCTCGACCTCAACGAGATTCGCCGACCACACGACAAGGTCGGCGAGCTTGCCGACCTCGATCGATCCCTTGATGTCTTCCTCGTAGCTCGCGTAGGCGTTGTCGATGGTGAACGCCCGGATCGCGTCCTCGATCGAGATGCGCTGCTCGGGGAACCAGCCCGCCTCGGGCAGGCCCGTGATCGTCTTGCGTTCGACCGCGGCAAAGAGGCCCAGCATGGGGTTGATCGGATACTCGGCCGCGGACGTGCCGGGCCAGTCGGAGCCGAAGCTGAGCCGCGCGCCGCTGTCCATGATCGATCGGAATGCGTACGCCCCGCGGCAGCGGTCGGTGCCGATGCGTTCTTCCATCCAGCGCATGTCATCGGAGAGGTGGAAGGGCTGGACCTCCGCGATAATGCCGAGCGGTCCGAGGCGGCTGAAGTCTTCTGGTGCGATGACTTGCGCGTGCACGAGGCGGAAGCGGCGGTCGCGGGGACCGTTGATGCGGTCGAGCTCGACGAGCATGTCCAGCAGCGTGCGGTTGGCGAGGTCGCCGATCGCATGGACGGTGATCTGCAGGCCCGCCTTGTCCGCGCCGGCGAGGGCGGCGAGGAACTGATCCGGGGCGGGGTCGCCGTTCTCGTCGAGCATCATCGTGCGCCAGCGGCCCGAGTTGCCCGGGTCGGAGTTGTACGGGTCGAAGAACCGCGCGGTGCTCGTACCCATGATGCCGTCAATAAAGCCCTTGAGCGCGCCGAACCGGATCCACTCGTCCCCCGAGCCGGTCGTGATGCCGGCGTTTGCGACTTCCTTCCAGCGATCGAGCGTGTAGCGGAAGTTGATGCGAGCCGTTAGCTCGCCCCGCTCGAGCAGATCGCGGTAGATCGTGATCTGCGTGTCGTCGGACATGTCGTGCAGGCCCGTGACGCCCGCCTCGGCCGCCATCTGCAGCGCGCGGCGGGACTGCTCGAGCCGGCGCTCGTAGCTGAAGCCGCTCGGGACGTTGGGCGTGAACAGCGGACGCACGCCGCGGCCGCGCATGACGCCCGTGGGCCTGCCGTCATCGCCGCGGTCGAAGGTGATGCCGTCGGCTTCGGGGTCGCGCGGGTCGAGACCGACGGCACGCATCGCGGCGCTGTTGGCGGCGAACTCGCTGCTGTCGTACTTCCGCAGGAACATCGGGTAGTCGTGCGTCAGCTCATCGACCGCCCGCATGTCGGGCGAGAAGGGCGCACGCGACGAGCCCCCCGCGGAGCCCTCGGCCCACTCGTCGTACGCGCCCCAGAGACCACCCACGATCCACTCGCCGGGCTCGATGGTCTGGATGACCTCCTCGACGCGGCGGACGAACTCGTCTTTCTCGCGCGTGCGCATCAGGTTGAACTCCTGGAACGCCGCGGAGCTCTGGAAGTGCACGTGGCTGTCAATGAAGCCGGGCGTCACGAACGCGCCACCGAGATCAACGACGCGCGTGGCGCCGTCGGCCGTCCGCATCGCGTCGGCGTCCGAGCCGACCGCGATGATCCGGTCGCCCCCGATCGCGACGGCGGACGCGGTCGGGCGGTCGGCGTCAGCCGTGAAGATCACGGCGTTGCGGTAGATAACGTCCGCGACCTGCGCGGAGGCGAAGGACGTGAACGCGGCGAGCGCGGCGGCGGCGAAGCGGATCATGGTGTGCTCCTCGATCGGATCGAACAGCACAGTGTGCCCGGGGCCACCCCGTCTGGCAAGCGGTGTGGCAAGCGGTGTGGCAAGCGGTCTGGCAAGCGGGTACGGAAGCGGTTAGCCGTCGAGCTTGTCAGCCCGCTTCCACGCGCCGTCCATGATCTGCTGCCACTCGACGGCGGTGCCGGCGGGCCTCGTCCAGACACGCCAGGCGTAGGAGTCGCCCTCCATCTCAATCTCCTGCTTCATCTCGGCGGGGCCGGCGGACCAGGTCGCGCCGTAGACCGCGTCGCCGTCATCGGAGGTCGAGCGCTGCATCTCAAGCGTGCTGACCGTGCCGTCGAAGGTGAAGCCGTGGGCCATGAGCGTGCTGGTGCCCGGCTGGACCGAGTAGATGGTGAGATAGCGTTCGTATGGCCCCTCGCCGTCGTCGGCGATCGTGCTCGCCTCGAGGAACTGGCCGTTCATCTTGGAGCGGAACTCGTTGCGCGCGACGAGGGGCGTGCCGTCGATCCACGCGCCGTCGAACTCCCAAGCGTAGCCCGCGAGCTCGCCGATCGGTCCGAAACGGGGGGCGATCTTCTCATTCTGCGTGGACTGAACCACAGATCCGAGTCCGAGCGCGGCACCGCCCGCGACCAGCGCCCCGGCAAGCATGGAAAGACGTCTCATCGTTCGGCTCCTTACAGATGGTTCGCGCCGTTGTGCGATCGGCTTCGACCCGCCGCGGATCAGGAACGCGGCAGGCTCGGTCACGCGGTCATACCCGACACCGTTGTACCGGATTCATCCGCGCAATCCAAATCTTGAAGTTGGTCGTCAAGAGATCCGCGTATCCCGCAAATGTGACACGGGCGTCGAAAGAATCGGGTGAAATCTCCCCCGCGATCCGGGTCGCTCATCTTGGAAGGACGCTCGCGCGGCGCGACCCGATCCCGATGTGTTTCTCCGGAAGGCGGGAATGGTCCACTGATCTGTGGTCGAAATCGGCTGCGGAAGTCTGTTGCTGCGATGGTCTTGCGCACGTTCGTTGCGGCGCGAGGACCGGCGTGGAGGTGGAGGTTCGTGATGGCCTGGTTCTCGAAGTCAGTCAAGATCAAGCTCGGGTTCGTGGTGGTGCTGCTCGCCGCGGTGTCGGCGGGGGTGGGCCTCATCGCGACCTCAAAGCTCTCGGATATGAACGATCGGCTCAACACGATCGTGGACATCTCCAGCACGCGGATTCTCCACGCGGCTCGCATCCAGCGGGATCTGACCGCGATCCACCGCGAAGAGAAGAACCTCGTCCTCGCGCAGACGACCGAGATCATGGACAGCCACGCGCAGGCGATCGCCGACCGCGAGGCCGAGATGAACGAGCGGCTCGCCGAGCTCGAGGCGATCGCGTTGCCCGAGGGCAAGCAGCAGATCCAGCAGTTCCGCGATGCCTACGCGACCTTCAAGGAGATCTCGGGGCGCGTCCGCGAGAACAGCCGCCGCAACACGAACGCGCAGGCGTTCGATCTGTCGAGCAACTCGGGCCGCGAGAAGTTCGACAAGGCCGAGGCGCAGCTCCGCACGCTCGCGCAGAACAACGAGGCGGTCGTCGCCGAGATCAGCACACAGATGGCCGAGAGCGCCGACGAGCAGGGCAAGGAGAACCTCAAGAAGCTCTCGAACGCGACGACCCGCGCGCTGATCAGCGCCCGGATGTTGCAGGACATGATCGCGCTGCAGCGCGCCGAGAAGAACCTCATCCTAGCGAACATCGACGAGCAGATGGACGCGTTCGCGAAGCCGATCGAGGATCTCGACGCGAGCATCCGCAAGCGGGGCGCCGAGCTCGACGAGCTGGTCACCGCGTCGGGCCGCGACGAGCTCGAGCGCTTCGAAGCGACCTACGCGGAGTGGCTCGCGATCAACGAGCGTGTGCGTTCGCTCTCGCGCGAGGCGTCGAATCGCAAGGCTCGCCTCCTGAGCTCGAACGAGGGCCGCGAGGCGTTCGATACCGCCGCCGCGAGCATGGCGGGCATCGTGCAGTCCAACGACGAGTCGATGATCGCCGATAAGGCGGCGAGCGACCGCAACTACACCGTCGCGACGACGCTCATCATCGCCTCGACGACGATCGGTGTGATCGCCGGCGTCGCGATCGCGTGGTTCATCGTGCAGCAGATCGTGACCGTCCTGATGCGGATCGTTGCCCGCGTGAAGCAGATCGCCGAGGGCGACCTGACGGGCGAGGCGCTCCCTGTCAAGGGCCAAGACGAGCTCGCGGACCTGACCGGTTCGGTCAACAAGATGACCGAGGAGCTGCGTTCGATGATCGGTCGCATCAAGGCCACGAGCGGCGAGGTCGCCGGGGCGGCGACGCAGGTCTCGGGCTCGAGCGAGGAGCTCAGCTCGACGGTGCAGGGCCAGAACGCGCAGCTCGAGCAGGTCAGCGCGGCGATCGAGGAGCTCAGCCGCTCGATCAGCGATGTCGCCGGCAACTGCGATCAGGCGTCCGAGACCGCGCGTTCGGCGCGGGACCAGGCGCAGTCGGGCGGCGAGGTCGTGACGAACACGGTCGGCCAGATGAACCAGATCGCCTCGACCGTCGGCGCGACGGCCGAGACCGTGCGTTCGCTCGGCGCCCAGACCGAGCAGATCGGCGAGATCATCGAGGTCATCAACGAGATCGCCGAGCAGACGAACCTGCTCGCGCTCAACGCCGCCATCTAAGCGGCCCGCGCGGGCGAGCACGGCCGCGGGTTCGCGGTTGTCGCCGACGAGGTCCGCAAGCTCGCGGAGCGCACGGGCACGGCGACCGGCGAGGTCACCGAGTCGATCAAGGCGATCCAGCAGGAGACGCAGACGGTCGTCGATCAGATCGACGGCACGCAGGGCCGCATGTCGGAGGGTGTCGAGCTCGCGACCAGTGCGGGCGAGTCGCTCAAGAGCATCCTCGACGGCTCGGGCGAGGTGACTGGTGCGGTGACGTCGATCGCGGCGGCCGCCGAGCAGCAGGCGTCGGCCTCGCAGGAGATCGCCTCGAGCATCGAGTCGATCACGACCTCGGGCCAGCAGGTGAACCAGGCGGCCAGCGAGTCGGCCGGCGCGGCGACCGAACTGAGCCGCAACGCCGAGGAGCTGAACTCGATCATCTCCCGCTTCACCGTCTGACCGAAGCAAACCAGACTGACGGCTTCCAACGGATCGCCCGGGGCGGTGTCAGGAGACATCGTCCCGGGCGATGTCGTTCAGGAGCGTCTCGGTCTGGCTCAGCTCGAACCCGCCGATCTCGGCGATGGTCGTGCGCTCAAGGAATGCCGTCGCCTGCTCGCGTGCGACTGAGGCGAAGCCGTGCGCCGGGCAGGCCCGGACGTCGGCGCAGCGGGCAACGCCCAGCAGGCATCGCTGCTCGAGGATGGGGTCGCCGAGGATGCGGCAGATCCTCATGATCGAGCACTCGGCGGGATCGACGGCAAGGGTGACGCCGCCGTGTAAACCCCGCTGTGTCTTGACGATGCCCGCCTTGGCGAGCCGGTGGATCAGCTTCGAGAGGTAGGGAGCGGGCAGCCCGCGCTCCTCGGCGATTGTGCGGACAAGCACCGGCTTGCCCGACCCCGTGGCGAGGTAGCCGAGGGCGACGAGGGCGTAGCCGGAGGGTTGTGAGAGTGCGAACACGAGCGAGGGTAGGTTTACTGGACACGCGAATCGAAAATAACTGCATTTTGTCTGCGAACACAGGTCGGCGGCGGATGCATCGTGTTGCGCCGCCGCGGGTAAGGGCTGACATGGTGCCTCACCGAATTGTCGCCGCCGTCGTCGTCTCGCTGTCAGTTGCCGCCCATGCCCAGCCGCTTTCGACGCCCGATCCCGCGTCGGCGTGGGAGGAGATCGCGGAATTGGTCCGCACGCGGTTCCGGGATCCGGATCTGAACGGCCTCGACTGGCCCGCCCTTACCCGCGATACCGCGCGCGCGATCGATCTCGAGCCCGGGCGTGCACCGGAGATCATCCGCGCGACGCTCGCACGGCTCGACGACCGGCACACGAACTACTTCCTGCCGACGGAGCGGAAGTACTACGAGCTGCTCGACGTGTTCAACTCAGGCGGCGTCGAGGACCATCCCTTCCTGCCGGATGGTCTGGTGACGTACGTCGGCATCGGGTTGGTCGCCGAGGAGATCGACGGCCGGCTGTTCGCCGCGGACGTGTACCCGGGTGGCCCGGCGCACGACGCAGGCGTGCTTGTGGGCGATGAGCTTGTCGGCGCCGTGAATGGGCCGTTTGCGGATATCGAGCCGTTTCTCGGCATGGAGGGGCGTGCGGTGCCGCTGATGGTTCGGCGCCGCGCGGGCGGGCCCGTGCTTGGGCTGACGGTCGTGCCCGAGCGCATCCAGCCGCGGGCGTTGTTCCTCGAAGCGCAGCGGCTCGAACGCCGCTTGATCGAGCGCGACGGCGTCCGCGTGGGGTATGTCCGCGGCCGATCGCACGCGCATCCTGATTATCTCGAGGTCTTTGAGGAGTCGATGCAGACGGTTCTGCAGGATGCTGACGCGCTGGTGTTCGATTTCCGCGGCGGCTGGGGCGGCGGCAGCATGGACTACCTGACGCACTTCAACCCCGCGTACCCCGAGATGACGACGATCCGCCGCGACGGCGAGCGGCGTTCGTGGCGGCCCGGCTGGTCGCGGCCGTTGGTGGGGCTTGCGGACGGCGGCAGCCGCAGCAGCAAGGACATCCTCGCGCACGCGCTCAAAAAGCTGCCGAACGCGGTGCTCGTCGGTGGGCGGACGGCCGGGGCGGTCACGGGCGGGAGCCTGTTTGTGCTGAGCGATGGGTCGGCGCTGTATCTGGGTGTGATCGATCTCCTCGTCGATGGCGTGCGGCTTGAGGGTGTGGGGGTGGAGCCGGACATCGCGGTGGGGCGGTCGATCCCCTACGCGGCCGGCGCGGATCCGCAGGTCGAGCGGGCGATCGAGGTTGCCGAGCGGCTGGTCCGCGAGCGGCGGGGCGACGTCTAAGGGGTGAGCATCGCTTTTTGCGATCTGTTCGCCTGCTCGGAAAGAGATCGCGATCCTGTTATGCTCTGGTGAATCGGTCCGTGAGACGATTTCACAGGAGGCACTGATGAAAACACTGATCGCTCGAACGTGCGGCGCGGTGATTGCCGCGTCGCTGGTCGCGGCCCCGCTCGCGGTGGCGCAGGAGAGCAGCGGGTACCGGCTTCCGCCCAAGGAGATCGTGGATCTCCTGGACGCGCCGCCGACGCCCTCTGTTTCGGTCTCGCCCACGGGCGACACGATGATCCTCGTGCACCGCGAGAGCCTGCCGCCAATCAGCGAGATGGCCAAGCCCATGGAGCGGCTCGCGGGGCTCCGGCTCGACCCGATGACCAACGGCCGACACGGCCCGCGGTCGTACGTTGGTCTGAGCCTGAAAGAGCTCCCCGACGGCGAGGATCGCGAGGTGCGCCTGCCGAACGACGCCGACGTGGGTTTCCCGCGCTGGTCGCCCGATGGCGAGAAGTTCGCGTTCACGATTACGAGTGATCGCGGCATCCAGCTTTGGGTGGGCGAGACCGACTCGGGCCGTGCACGCTCGGTGACGGGCTGGGAGGTCAACGAGGCGGCCGGCGGGTTCAGCTGGCTGGGTGATTCGCGGACGATCATCGCGCGGCTCGTGCCGAATGGTCGCGGGTCGATGCCCGAGGAGTCGCGGATCCCCGAGGGCCCGGTGACGCAGGAGAACGCGGGCAAGACCTCGCCCGTGCGCACGTACCAAGACCTGCTCGAGGACGAGCACGACGAGGCGATGTTCGACTGGCTGATGACGAGCCAGATCGTGTCGATCGATACAGACCGCCGCCGCACGAAGAAGATCGGCGACCCCGCGGTCTACGGCTCGGTGAGCGCGTCGCCCGACGGGAAGTACCTGCTCGTTGACCGCGTCAACAAGCCGTACTCCTACCTCGTGACCTACCGGAGCTTCCCGGAGACCACCGAGGTGTGGACGATGGGCGGCAAGATGGTCACCGAGATCGCGGACAAGGGCCTGCGGGACAACATCCCGATCGGCGGGGTCGAGACCGGCCGTCGCTCGATCGGCTGGCAGTCCAACGCCCCGGCGACGCTCGTCTGGGCCGAGGCGCTCGACGGCGGCGACCCGAAGGCGGAGGTCCCGGAGCGTGACCGCGTGATGATGCTCTCCGCGCCGTTTGACGGCCGCCCGACCGAGGTCGTGCGACTTGAGGACCGCTACAGCGGCGCGCAGTGGGTCGGCAAGGGCGAGCTCGCGATGGTGAGCGAGTACGACCGCGACGCCCGCTGGTCGCGGACGTGGCTCATGGATTTCGAGCGTCCGGGCTCGCAGCCGAAGCTCGTCTTCGAGCGCAATACGCAGGACCGGTACGCCGACCCGGGCAGCCCGGTGACGATGCTGAACGAGTTCGGTCGCAGCGTCGCGCACGTCCACAACGACTCGGTCTTCCTGACCGGCCGCGGCGCGACGCCGCAGGGCGACCGCCCGTTCATGCACCGGATGTCGCTTCGGACCTTCGAGAAAGAAGAGATGTGGCGCAACGCGGGCGAGAACTACGAGTCGATCGTGGATCTTCTTGAGCCCGATGGGACGAGGGTGCTCACGAGCTACCAGACGCCCACGGTGCCGCCGAACTACTACATCCGCGACCTGGGCGCGAAGACGCGCGTCGCGGTGACCGAGTTCGAGGACCCGCAGCCGCAGCTCCGCGGGATCACCAAGGAGCTCGTCCGTTACAAGCGTGCCGATGGTGTCGATCTCAACGCGACGCTCTACCTCCCCGCGGACTACGAGCGGGGCCAGCGTCTGCCGTTGATCGTGTGGGCGTACCCGCGTGAGTTCAACGACGCGCGGACCGCGAGCCAGATCTCGGGCAGCCCGTACCGCTTCACGCGGATCGGCGGCTACTCGCACCTGTTCTTCCTGACGCAGGGCTACGCGATCATGGACGCCGCGGCGATGCCGGTCATCGGCAACGACCCCGAGACCGTCAACGACTCGTTCATCGATCAGATCGTGGCGGCTGGTCAGGCGGCGATCGACTACGCCGTCGAGCGGGGCGTGGCGGACCGTGACCGCGTCGCGGTGGGCGGGCACTCCTACGGCGCGTTCATGACCGCCAACCTGCTCGCGCACTCGGACATCTTCCGGGCGGGCATCGCGCGGTCGGGCGCGTACAACCGCACGCTGACGCCCTTCGGTTTCCAGTCCGAGCGCCGCACGTTCTGGGAGGCACCGGACGTGTACTTCAACCTCTCGCCCTTCATGCACGCCAACCAGATCAACGAGCCGATCCTGCTCATCCACGGTCAGCAGGACAACAACTCGGGCACGTTCCCGATCCAGTCCGAGCGGCTCTACCACGCCGTCAAGGGCCACGGCGGCACGGTGCGGCTCGTGATGCTGCCATACGAGAGCCACGGCTACCGCGCGCGGGAGTCGATCATGCACACGCTCGCGGAGCAGGTCGATTGGCTCGAGAAGCACGTCAAGTACGCCGACACGCCCCGCGAAAGCAGCGGCGTCGGCGCGGGTCTGAACTGACCCCTCGATCAACCATGCGGCGGCGCGGCGACAGTCGCGCCGCCGCTTTCGTGCCGCGCGGCCTTGCGGCGAGACGCGACGCATGTGACAGAAGGGATATACGGGAATGATGGGAACGACTCTGCGTCGCGCGGCCGCGGCAGCTCATGTGATGACGATGGTGATGGCGGCCGGGCTGGCGACCGCTCAGAACGGCGACGACGAGACGACCCGCGAGCGGGCGCTGCGGCTTATGTCCGAGACGCCCTTGATCGACGGGCACAACGACCTGCCGTGGCAGCTCCGCGGGCGTGTCGATGGGTCGGTGACCCAGATTGATCTCTACGAGGACCAGACCGAGCTCTCCGGGCGTCGCCCGCTGCACACCGACATCCCGCGCCTGCGCGAGGGCATGGTGGGGGCGCAGTTCTGGTCGGTGTATGTGCCGATCCGCACGCGGGGCGGGACACCCGAGGACGTAGTGCGGACGTTCGAGCAGATCGACATCGTGCACCGGATGGCCGAGGCGTACCCGGACGTGTTCGAGGTCGCGCTGACAGCAGACGACATCGAGCGGATCTTCCACGAGGGCCGCATCCCGTCGCTAATGGGCCTGGAGGGCGGCCACTCGATCGGCAACTCGCTCGACATCCTCCGCCGGACCTACGCGGCCGGCGCCCGCTACATGACGCTCACGCACTCGACCGGCACGTTCTGGGCCGACTCGGGCACCGACGACGCGGTGCTTGACGGGCTCAGCGCGTTCGGCGAGGAGGTCGTCCGCGAGATGAACCGCCTTGGCATGCTCGTCGATCTCTCGCACGTCTCGCCCGCGACGATGCACGACGCGCTCGACATCGTCGAGGCGCCGGTGATCTTCAGCCATTCGTCCGCCAAGGGCGTGACGAATCACCCGCGGAACGTTCCCGATGACGTGCTCGGGCGTTTGGCTGACAACGGGGGCGTCGTGCAGGTGACGTTCGTGCCGAGCTTCGTGTCGTCGGCGATCGCGGCGCACGGCGAGCGGCGGCAGGCCGCCCAGCGCCGGCTCGAGTCGCGCTTCCCGGGCGACGCGGACGCGGTCCGCAGCGGGATGCAGGAGTGGCGGCAGAACAACCCCGCGCCGAGCGCGACGCTCGGCGATGTCGCCGATCACATCGATCACGTCAAGACCGTCGCGGGCATCAACCACGTCGGCATCGGGTCGGACTTCGACGGCATCGGCTCGGTACCCGTCGGGCTCGAGGACGTCTCGACCTTCCCGGACCTGATCGTCGAATTGCTCGACCGCGGCTGGACCGACACCGAGATCCGCAAGCTGCTCGGCGAGAACATGCTCCGCGCAATGCGCGAGACCGAGGCGATCGCGCGGCGGCTGCAGCGGACGACGACACCGAGCGAGAAGACCTTCGAAGAACTGGACGGCGAAGCTCCCGGCACCACGACCGGGCGGAGGGGCACCCGATGAACAAGCTGATTCTTACGACGATGACCACACTGATCGCCGCGACCGGCGCGGCACCCGCGCAGGACGCGGTCAACGCGTTCGAGCCGATCGATGTCTTCAGCCTCGAGCACGCGTCGGACCCGCGGATCTCGCCCGACGGCGAGAACGTCGTGTACACACGCGTGTCATCCGACATCATGTCGGACCGCTTCGGGCGGTCGATCTGGTGGGTGACGGCCGACGGCTCGACGCACCGCCCGCTCGTGCAGGGCGAGGGCACGTACTATTCGCCGCGGTGGTCGCCCGAGGGCGACCGGCTGGCGTACGTCGCGAGCGAGGGCGGGCGGTCGGAGATCCGCGTGCTCTATCTCGACACGCTCACGACGGCGGTGCTCGCGACGCCGCAGCGCGGGCCGGGCTCGCTGACGTGGTCGCCCGACGGCTCGATGCTCGCGATGACGATGTTCGTGCCCAAGTCGAACACGAGCCGTGCGCCGATGCCCGCGAGGCCCGAGGGCGCGACGTGGGCGGCGCCGCCGATCGTGATCGATGAGCTGAGCTACCGCTCGGACGGGGCGGGGTATCTGGATCCCGGGTTCTCGCAGCTGTTCGTGCTCGATGCCGTGCAGGGCGGGACGCCCCGGCAGGTGACGACGGGCGACGCGAGCGTGAGCGGGCCGATCGCGTTTGTGCCGAACTCGAACGCGGTGATCATGTCGTCGAACCGCGAGGAGGGCTGGCCGCTCGACCCGCAGGAGTCAGAGCTGTACCGGATCGATCTCGCGTCTGGTGAGTTCAGCCGCCTCACGACGCGGGACGGGCCCGACCGCGGGCCGGTGATCTCGCCCGACGGCCGGCGGATCGCGTTCACGGGGTACGACGACGAGAAGCTCGGCTACATGCAGTCGCGGCTGTACGTCGGCGATCTGCGTAACGGACGGATCAGCCGTGTCCGCGAGATCGCGGGCGACCTCGATCGCTCGCTCGGGTCGCCGACCTGGTCAAGCGATTCGGATTCGATCTACGTGCAGTTCGACGACGAGGGCACGGGCAAGGTCGCCCGCGTTGAGATGGACGGCGACGTGACGATGCTCGCCACCAACGTGGGCGGCACGACGTTCGGTCGCCCCTACGGCGGCGGCTCGTTCACGCTGGGTGGCGACGGCACGATCGCGACGGTCGTCACCGATCCCACGCGGCCCGCGGACGTCGCGGTGGTCCGCGACGGCGAGACGATCAAGCTCACCGAGCTCAACGAGGACCTGCTCGGCACCAAGACCGTCCCGGATGCCCGCGAGCTGTGGGCGACGTCATCTGCGGACGGGCAGAAGATCCACGCGTGGGTTGTGCGGCCGCCGGACTTTGATCCGAAGAAGGAATACCCGCTCCTGCTCGAGATCCACGGTGGGCCGTTCAGCAACTACGGCCCGCGCTTCAGCGGCGAGGTGCAGCTCTTTGCCTCAGCGGGATTCATCACGGTCTACGCCAACCCGCGCGGCTCGACGAGCTACGGCGCGGACTTCGGCAATGAGATCCACCACAACTACCCGAGCCAGGACTACGACGATCTCATGTCCGTCGTGGACGCCGTTATCGCGTCGGAACCGATCGACGAGGACCGCCTCTACGTCACAGGCGGCTCAGGCGGCGGCGTCTTGACCGCGTGGATCGTCGGCAAGACCGACCGGTTCGCGGGCGCGGTCGTCGCGAAGCCGGTGATCAACTGGACGAGCTTCGTGCTCACCGCCGACGGCTACCCGTTCTTCACGCAGTACTGGTTCCCCTCGATGCCGTGGGAGGACCCGATGCACTACTGGAACCGCTCGCCGTTGTCGCTGGTCGGCAACGTCTCGACGCCCACGATGCTGCTCACGGGCGAGGCGGACTACCGCACGCCGATCTCCGAGACCGAGCAGTACTACCAGGCGCTCAAGCTCCGCGAGATCCCGACCAAGATGGTCCGCATCCCCGGCGCGTCGCACGGGATCGCCTCGCGCCCGTCGCGGCTGGTGGCGAAGGTTTCCGAGGTCGTGTCGTGGTTCAACGAGCACGGCGCTCAGGGCGAGGCCGGGAGCAAGGACCAGACCGAGAACGGGGAGGACTGATCACCCGGCCTATCGTCTCCCGATGGCGACCGAGCGACGCGACACGAAGCAACAGCGGGTGATCTGGGACGCCCTTGAGGCGGCCGCGCGCCCACTTTCCGTCAACGAGCTCCACGAGCTCGCGATGGCCGAGCTCGACACGCTCGGGCTGAGCACGGTCTACCGGACCGTCCGCAAGTGGGAAGAGGACGGCCGCATCGAGCCGGTGCTTGTTCCCGACCAGCCGCCGCGGTACGAGCCGCACGCCGTGGCGGCCGAGCATCATCACCACTTCCACTGCGAAGAGTGCGACCGTGTGTTCGATGTGGACGGCTGCCCGGGCGGGCTGGGCTCGATGACGCCGCCCGGCTTCGAGCTGCGCGAACACCACATCACGCTGCGGGGGCTGTGCGCGGACTGCGCGAAGGCGGGCTGAGCGCGTCAGTTCTCGTCCACAAGCTTGGCGAGCTTGCGGTAGCGCCTCTTGAGCTCGGATGAATCCGGCAGGTCCCGCAGCTTGCGGGGCGGGATGACCTGGTCCGGGTTGTTGGTCAGCAGGCAGTCGTTGACGACGTACTGCGTCCGGCCCTGTACGCGGAACTCGCGGAGCTCGTAGTAGTCACCGATCTCGGTCAGCTCGAACAGACGTCGGACGCCAGGGGCTCCGCGTTCGGGGTCATCGCCCACGGTGAAGAACGCCGGGCCCCCCTTGATGAGCCCGAAGATCGTTCGGCGGTCGAGCCGCCCCTGATCGCGGCGGATGTCCTTGGCGATCACCACCCGCGTGCCGAGCGCTCCGAGCCGGTACGACTCGTCGTAGAAGTAGTACCACGGGAAGGGGACCAAGATCGGCTGCGTTTCGCCGACCTCGGCTTCGCTGTTCTCATGCCGCACGAAGATCGCGATGCGGCGATCGCTGGTGGCGTCTTCCCAAGGAGCCGCGGCCTGCTTCACTGGGCGCTCGGCGCCGCGGGGCAGCTTGTCCTGCCGCGCGATGCGTCGTCTGAACTCGGCTGGATCGACCCGGCCCTCGATGTCGAAGTCCACGATCGCGATGCCCTGCGTCCGGAAGTTCGCGAGGTGGACACCCTTGTTGGTCAGCTTGCGCGGCCGGATCGCGACCTGGGCGTTGGGGCCCGCGCCGAGCTCCCGCTTGGCGACGCCGAACTTGACCTTCATCGTGGTCTCGGTGCCCTCGATCAGCGGACGCTCCAAACCGCTGACCACCGTCGATTCCGCGGGATCACCGTCCGCGCGGATCGCGTTGCGGCCGTCGAGCTGCTGCTTGGTGACGCGGAGACGGCGCGGGCGCTGGTCTGCCTGTGACCACGCGGGTGTCGTCGCCAGAACGAGCGCGAGCACCAGAACAGATCGAAGAACAGCCATGCGTTTCCCCTTGCCTCGGCGCAGCGACAGCGCGGCGCGCTGGGAGCATAGTCGAAAGCGTGCGGCTTATGGCTGGAGCGGTGTCTGCGTGAGGACCTTCGCGAGCGCTTCCCACTTCCGGCGCAGCTCATGATCCCGACCGAAGTCGGTCAGCGGTTTCGGCGAGATCTCTCGCTGGTTGCCGGCTCGGAGCTGCACCCCGTTGACCCTGTAGGTGACCTTGCCGCCGAAGCGCCGCGTCCGGATCTCGACATACTCGCCCTTCTCGAGCTCGAAGGTCTTCCGGATCGCGGGGTACCCGGCCCGCGGGTCATCGCCGACAGTCAGGACGGCGGGCCCGTCTTCGAGCACGCCGATGACCGTGACCTCCTCGCGTCGCCGACCTTCACCAACGATGTCGTTCGCGATGAACACCCGCGTGCCGAGCGCACCGAGCCGGTACGACTCGTCGTAGAAGTAGTACCACGGGAACGGGAAGATGAAGAGCCGGATCGACTCCAGCGACGGGCACCGCGGGTGATCGCGGCAGTTCCGGCGGGTCGGGTTGCGGAGGCACCTGATCAGCCGCTTCAAGCAGAAGGGGGTCAGCTGAGCCCCGTCGTCCTCCGTGTTCTGCTCGTTCTGCTCGGTGGTCGGATCAATGTTGAAATCAAGAACAACGATGCCGGTCTGATCGGGCGAGTTGCCCCTGCCGCGGCCGAACCGCGCGACCTGCTCCGCCGCCCGGGCGTTCCGCCCGGAGCGGGCGATGACCCGCGGGTTCTTGAACTGGTCATCCCAACGCGGCGCGAGGATGAAGCGGGGACGCATCCGCCGCCCTTCGGTCTCGAACGCCTTGCGCTCGATGCCGTAGGCGATCGTGGCGCGTTCGTTGTCGGCATCGACCTCGATCGCGCCCTCCCGCTCAAGGTCCGCCGGTGGGACGGGCTTGAGCACCGGCCGCCCGTTGGGCTGGGCCGTTGCGGGGAGGGCGGCGAGGACCACACACGCAGCGATCAGGAGCGAGCGGAACGGATTCATCGGTTCGGACTCCCAGCGGCTTGCCCGCGGAACGCGAGCGTGGACCACAACATGATGAACTCGCCCGCGAGGATCGCCGCGAGCATCCCGGAGATCGGCGACCACAGGAACCGCAGTTCGCTGTACACCGAGCGGCCCACGATGAGCGCGAGCAGCAGCAGGACCGTGTAGACCGCGAGCCGCAGCCCAACGCTGGCGGCGACGCAGCCGAACGTCGGCAGCAGTGCGCGGAGCTTGGATTTGAGCCGCAGCGCGGTGACGGCGATCAGGACGCCCGCAAGCGTGAACGTCGCGAGCGAGCCGAAGTAGATCGGCATGCTCTCGACGCGGACGCCGTTGCGGGTGATGCACGTCTCGATGCTCGATGCGATCAGCGACGGGCCCCATTCGCGCACGCCGGTGACCGAATGGGTGTGGTAGTCCCTCGAGGCCTCGCGGGCATCGCCGATCACGATGACGCGGTTGCTGAGCAGGTTCCGCAGCTCAAGATCGCGGCTGCGGTCAAAGAGATCCTCGATGGGAAGACGCACCTCGGTGTGCGCGGCCTCGGTTGCGTTCGCGAACTCCATCATGGCTTCGGTCATCCCGACGCGGAGACCCGAATCCTTGCCGCGGACCGCGTCCGGCTTCGAGGGTTCGACATATGAGGCGCGGTACCGCTGTTCAATCTCGGTCCCCTCGGTCGAGATCACGATCTCGTGGGATGACTTGTTGAGGTTGAGCTCGTACGCGGCGCCGGCTTGCGTGGCCGCGAGGTACGCCGCCATGGCCACGCCCGGCTGCACACGTCCCGGCGCTGTCTCGACCGCAAGCGGGGTGATCCAGTGGTCGAAGCCTTCGCGCGTCACCGCCTGGTTCATGCCCCAGATCGAATCCGATTGCTGGACGGCGTCCGCGAGGTGCTGCTTCGCGGGTCCGGTCTGCGTCCATCCGTAGGCAACGGTGACGACACCGATCCCGTTCTCGGTGAGCGCATCGATGCCGGCCGCGAGCGCGGCGTCGTCCGCGGGGTTGGGGCTGTTTCCTCTGAATTCGATATCGAAGACGACGGCCTTGGGCTCGAACTCGGCGAGCCGCGCGGCGACAGCGCCATGGAGCCGGCGGAGCGACTTGCCGCGCCGCATGCTCACGCCCTCGACCCCCGCGGCGGCCGCGACCTCGCCGTAGTCCACGCCGTCGTCGATCGAGAGCACGGCGACGTTGCTGAGCTTTGCCGCGGGCGCGGTGACGCTCGGTGCGGAGTCACGCACCCAGTTCTCATACGCCGAGTTCAACCCCACAACACGCCAGAACGACGCGAGCTCGAGCGTCTGCGGCACGAGCAGCGAGAGCGACGCGAGCACGACCGCGCCGATCGTCCAGCGGATCACCGTCGATCTGGTTGTCGGCTTCGCGGCCGCGGGCTGCAGGCGTGATTCGATTCTCGCTCGGACCGCAGCGGCAGAGTCCGGACGCCCGGACGGCGCGGGGTCGAGCAGGCGGTCAATCAGCGCGAGCAGCCAGCGCGGAGCGTCCACCTCGACGTCGTCGCCCTGGGCTCCGGGGAGTCTGCCGGCGAGCATCTGGAACATCGTCGCGCCGAGCGCATAGAGATCGGCCTTGGGCGTGCCCGTGCCCTCGGGTGGGGCGTAGCCGATGGAGTGGCCCCGCGATTCCTCGCCATCGGCATCGACCGCGAGCCCGTGGTCGCCGAGACACCACTTGCCGTCGATCCGCAGGACGTTCGCAGGCTTCACATCGCAATGGGAGACGCCGTGGTTGTGGAGGTGCTCGAGGCCCTTCGCGACGTGCAGCGCGACCTCCGCGGTGTCCTGCCAGTTCAGCGTCGTCGCGCGGCGGAGCTTGCCCGAGAGCGTCATCGGGCGGTACGTCTCGGGGTCGATGAGCGGGCCCGTGCCCTTGGCGCTGTCGGCAAGCGGCATCACGCAGTACACGCCCGCGGGCCCGTGCCCGACGTGCTCGATCGAGACGATGTGCGGGTGGGCCGGGACCGCGGTCAGCATCTCGCGGATGCCCTCGATCTCCGAGATCCCGGCCTTGGAGATCACCTTGACCGCGCGGTAGACGCCCGTGAGCTGGTGCTGGGCGAGCCAGACCTCGCCGAACCCGCCCCGTCCCAGATCGCGGATCATCGTGTAGTCGGGCACCTGCGGGCGCGGCCCGGGCCGGGCCCGAACGGGGCTGTCGAGGTCGCTCGGCGGGGGCGCGATCGGGTCGGTCGGGATGTCGTCCGCGCTCGGATGGTCCAGGGGCGTCGTCGCGCCGTGGCTCTCGTTCACGTTCTCGGATTCCCTGCTGCCGGCCATGGGCTGGTTCCCTCTGCGCTGGCTCGCGGCGGCGAGCCGATGGAGTGGTCTACCCGTAGCTTCCCCAAAAGCGAGGACTGGTGCGCCAACTCACGGTTTCCTGGTCGAACTCGTCGATCGGCCCAGCCTGAAACTGGTGGTCAGACGCCCGCCCCGCCGATCTCCGTACGCTGCCTTGCCTCGTGGGATCGCGGGGCGGGGACGGATACGCTCAAGACACAGCCATGCGACGCACCCTGCAGCGGGCCATCCCAAGCATGTTCCACCGGCGGCTGCTGCTGCTGATGCTCGCGGCGATCGCGCCGACGGTCGTGCTCGCGGGCCGGCTCGCGCAACTGACTGTCCTGGAACACGATCGGCTCCGGGCCGAGGCGGACGCCAAGCTCGTCCGGCGCTCTTGGACGCCCGCGGCCCGGGGCCGGATCCTGGATCGGCGCGGTCGCGTCTTGGCGCGGGATCAAGCGTCGTTCCGGGTCTCGATCCTCTACAGCGTGCTCGCGGAGGAGTGGGCGGCGTCGAACGCCCGGACCTACGCCCGCCGCGCGGACGGCGTGGACTACGCCGCGCTCGACAGCGAGCAGCGGGAGCAGCTGATCGCTGCGGCGGAGGACGCCCTGCGCGCGCACACGGCCGCAATGTGGGACCGGCTCGCGCTGCCGACGGGGCAGTCGGCGGACCGGCTCCGCGAACGCGGGGAGACGATCGTGCAGCGGGTCGAGCGGATGCACGACCGGGTGGAGTCGTCGCGGACGGAGCGGGAGATCGACCGGAGGCGTGCGCGCGGGGAGCGTCTCGATGAGCGGGAGCTCGAGGCGATCGAGTCGCGGGCGGGCCAGCCGATCGCGGAGCAGCGTCGGCGGCACGTGATCGCGACCACGGTCGATGACTCGGCCGGGTTCGACCTGCTTGTCTCGAGCCGGCGGCGGGTGTCGCTGCGGGTTGATGGGCCGACGGGTCCCGCGTTTCTCGTGGACGTGCCGCTGCTGCCGGGTGTCGAGATCGAGGACGGCGCACGGCGGGTGTACCCGTTTGACGTTGTGAGCGTCGAGATCGACCGCGCGACGCTGCCGGGCCCGCTCAAGGGCGACGGCACCGAGCCCCGCGAGGTGCGGAGCCCGGCGTGGCATCTTGTCGGAACGATCCGCGACACGGTCTACAAGGAAGACTCGGACGCACGGGCGGAGGCGCTCGAGGCCGACGAGTGGATCCGAAGCAGGGCACTGACGGCGAGCGGCACGGACCGCGGCGCGTACTTCACGCGCGACCGCGTCGGTTCGACCGGCATCGAGGCCTCGCGCGAGCACGAGCTCCGCGGGCTGCGCGGGCTGGTGCGTGAGCGGTTGGACACGGGGGAGGTCGAGCGGACAGAGCCCGCCGCGGGTCTGGACGTGCGGCTCGCGATCGACGTGATGCTGCAGGCGCGGGTGTCGGCGATCCTCGATCCGGCGCTCGGGCTGACGCAGGTGCAGGACTGGCACGGCGGCAACCCGCTGCCGACGGGGACGCCGCTCGCCGCCGCCGTCGCGGTGGTCGAGGTGGAGACGGCGGACGTGCTCGCGCTGGTCTCGACGCCCCGGCCCATCCGCGGCGACGAGCCCGAGGCGGGCGAGTTCCCGGAGTACATCGATCCCTTCGTGAACCGTGCAATCGCGAAGCCCTACCCGCCCGGGTCGATCGCGAAGGCGGTCATCGCGGCCGAGGCCCGGCGGCTCGGTGTCTTCGCGCACGGCGAGGGTATCCGCTGCACGGGGTACCTCATCGACGGCTACCCGGACCGGTACCGCTGCTGGATCTTCAAGCGCTTCCCGGGCCTGACGCACAGCCAGCACGGCGAGCTGCTCGGGATCTCCGACGGGCTCAAGTACTCGTGCAACATCGTGTTCTACACGCTCGGCGAGCGGCTCGGCCGCGACGGCATCCGCACCGCCTACGAGCGTGTGGGCGTGGGCGAGCCCTTTGAGTTCGGTATCGGCCCGGAGTGGTCGGGATCGATCGGGCGGAACCGCGATCGGCTGTCGGTGGGCGAGACGCGGCTCATGGGCATCGGGCAGGGGCCCGTCGATTGGACGCCCCTGCACGCGGCGAACGCCTACGCGACGATCGCGCGGGGCGGGGCGTTCAAGCAGCCGACGCTGACGCTCGATCAGATCCGGCCCGACGCCGAGCCGCTCGGGATCGACGCGGTCACGCTCGCGGAGATCGCGGACGGCCTGCGGCGTGCCGCGAGCGAGGACGGTGGCACGGGCCAGTCGATCTCGTTCGGCACGGGCCCGCGCGAGCCGATCTTCAACGCGCCGGGTGTCCGGGTGTGGGGCAAGACGGGCACGGCGACGGCGCCCGCGTTGCTCGACGATGCGGGCGAGGTCGTGCGGACGGGCGATCACGCGTGGTATGTGTGCGTCGCGCAGCCAGAGGGGACTGACTTGATCGGTGGCGGCGCGGGCTACGCGATCGCGGTGATCGTCGAGTACGGCGGCAGCGGCGGGCGGGTGTCGGGGCCGATCGCGAATCAGGTCGTGCACGCGCTCGTGGCCGAGGGGTATTTGCCGCGCAACGCCTCGACGCGGGTGGGGATCGCGGACTGATGCTCGCGGATCTGCTCTATCGCGACGATTCGTCCGCGGTCGGCACGCTGATCCGCGGGAGCGCGCGGCGCGAGTCGATCCGCGAATCGCTGCGCCTGCTGAACCCCGCGTGGCTCTCGATCCTTGCGGCGATGGCGCTCTCGCTCATCGGGATCGCGGCAATCGACCTCGGCACGAACGAGCCGACCGCGGGCGCGATGGATCTGAGCTCGCTCGCGTGGAAGCAGGTCGTCTTCCTGAACATCGGCGTCATGGCGGCGGTGGTCATCGGGCTCGCGCACTTCCGCTTGCCCTCGGCGTTCGCGTGGTTTTTCTACGCGGTTGGGATCGGGCTGTTGATCTTCCTGCTGGTGCCGGGCGTGCCGACGGCACTCGTCCGTCCCCGCAACGGCACGCGGGGGTGGATCGATCTGGGCCCACTGGACTTCCAGCCGGCGGAGGCGATGAAGGTCGCGTACGTGCTCGCGGTCGCGCGGTACATGAGGTGGCGCTCGACGCACCGCAAGCTGTCGGGGCTGATCGTGCCGTTCCTGTTCACGGTGCCCCCGGTGCTGCTGATCGCGGCGCAGCCCGATCTCGGGACGGCGGGGCTGTTCGTGCCCGCGCTGTTCGCGATGCTGATCGCCGCGGGCGCGAAGATGCGTCACATCGGCCTGATCGTGCTGGTCGGCGTGATGCTCGCGCCCGCGAGTTGGCCCGTGCTCCGGCCCCACCAGAAGACGCGGATCATCGGTCTTGTCAAGCAGTTCGAGAACGACCGCTCGACGGCGCAGGACATCAACTTCCAGGCATTCACGGCGCAGGCGCTGATCGGCTCGGGCGGGGCCGGGGGTACGGACGACCGGGCGGCGCGGTCGCTCGTGCGGTACAACGCGCTGCCCGAGCGGCACAACGACATGATCTTCGCGGTGATCACGCTGCGGTGGGGGCTGCTGGGCGGGATGGCGGTGCTCGCGGCGTACCTCGCGTGGATCGCGGGGGCGTTGCTGACGGCGGCCATCACGATCGAGCCGCAGGGGCGGCTGATCTGCGTGGGGATGGCGGCGTTCGTCTCGATGCAGGCGGTCGTCAACATCGGGATGAATCTGGGTGTCCTGCCGATCATCGGGATCACGCTGCCTTTCATCAGCTACGGCGGCGCAAGCCTCGCGACGATGTGGCTCATGACGGCGCTGGTGCTCAGCGTGGGTCTGCACCCCGCGCGGCCGCCGTTCAGGCAGAGCTTCGAGTACGGTGATGACGATGGCTGATCCGTCGCGTTCACCTCGAAAGCAAGAGCCCCAGCGTTGGCGGGCGTCGCTCGATCTGCCGCCGCTCCAGGAGCCGCTCAAGCCGCCGCTCTCGTTCGGGAAGCGGGTCCGGGATCTCGGGATCGAGCTCGAGGCGGACGAGGTCGAGAAGCTCGGCGGGTACCTCTCGCTGCTGCTCGCGACGAACAAGATCATCAACCTCACGGCGATCCGCGACGAAGAGGACGCCTGGACGAAGCACATCGCCGATGCGCTGACGCTGCTGCCATTGCTGGCAGAGGTCGAGGCGGAGTCGCCCCGGCTGGTCGATGTCGGCACGGGCGGCGGTCTGCCCGGGATGGTGCTGGCGATCGTGCGGCCCGACGTGCGCGTGACGCTGCTGGATTCGACGGAGAAGAAGTGCCGCTTCCTCGACCACGCGGCCGCGGAACTTGGGCTCTCGAACGTGGTCATCCGGCACGACCGCGCGGAGTCGGCCGCGCAGGAACGGGGCGAGCGCGTGGACCGGGGCGGGACGTCGGAGCGCGTGGGTGCGCTGCGGGGATCGTTCGATGTCGTGACGGCCCGCGCGGTCGGACGGCTGGCGACGCTGGCGGAGCTGACGGTGCCGTTTGCGAAGGTGGGGGGCTTGTGCCTGCTCATCAAGGGCGAGAAGGCCGAGGAGGAGCTCGCCGAGGCGAAGGCGGGGCTGCACCTGCTTCACGCGGCGCACGCGGGGACGGTGCCGACACCCACGGGTCGCGTGGTGGTGCTGGAGAAGCTGCGCGAAACGCCCAAGAGCTACCCGCGGGCGGACGGGCTGCCGAAGCGGGAGCCTCTGGGGGTCTGATCACGATTTCGGCAAGGGCGACCGAGAAGGGGCTCAAACTCCTGGTTGAGTGTGAGCCCCTTCTCTGTATGCTGGGGGAAGTACCGGAGTTGTTTCCGGGTCTCCTGCGCCTCCGATTCAGGGAGAGAACCGATGGATCGTCGTCTCGCTCGCCTTGCGCCCCGTGCTGGCTCCTTCGTCGTGTCGCTCTGCGTGGGGGCTGCTCTGGCTGGTCCGTTGATCCCGCCCGCTGGGCCTGTCGTGCCGACGGGTCGGACCACGAACGAGATCGAGCCGCGGACGCCGATCTCGGCGGAAACGACGCCGGGCGACGCGGATTCGGTCTTCCGCATCACCGAGCCCGGGTCGTACTACTTGACCGGCAACGTCGTGGGCGAAGCGGGCAAGCACGGCATCGAGATCGCGTCGGGCGGCGTGACGCTTGACCTGCGCGGGTTCTCGTTGATGGGTGTGGCGAACTCGCTCAGCGGCATCGCGGGTGACGGGCCGCGGTCCGGTGTTCATCTCTTCAACGGCGTCATCGACGGCTGGGGCGGCGCCGGCATCGCGGGCAGTGAGTTTGAGAACGCGATCGTCCGCGATCTCTCCTGCAGCAACAACGGCGGCGACGGCGTCAGGCTCGAGCGTGGGCCCGTGGTCGAGCGCGTCACCGCGACGGGTAACGGCTTCTTCGGGATTCTCGTTTCGGGCGGCGGGAGTGTTCGCGGCTGCGTCGCGCGATCCAACGGGATCGACGGCATCCTCGTGTCGCGCAGCTCGTCGATCGAGAACTGTTCATCATCGATGAACGCGCGTGATGGGTACCGGTTCGTCGATGGGATCGCGGCCGTCGGTTGCGCGGCGGCATCGAACGGGCGGTATGGGTTTGATGCCGGTGCGGGTTCTCAGCTCAAGGCGTGCACCGCGATGGGGAATGCCGATGATGGCTTCTTTCTTGGATCGTCGAGCTCAGTCATCGGGTGTTTCTCACGGGAGAACCGTGGTGATGGATTCCGGCTCGGCAGTCAGGCAACGGCGGAGTCCTGCCATGCCGCGAGCAACGACGGGTCCGGGTTCGTCGTTGGGCCGAGCGCGATCGTGCTGAACAACATCGCCAGCTTCAACGGCAACAAGTTCCAGGGCACCGGGGCTGGGTTTCTTATCGTGAATCGGGATAGCCGAATCGAGGGCAACAACTCGATCAGCAACGGGATCGGTTTCGAGGCGACGGGTGAGCGCAGCATCATCATCCGGAACGTCGCGCGGAACAACGCGCTGAACTGGGAGATCGGCGCGAACAACATCGTCGGCGAGATCGTGCTCGCGCCGACATCCGGTCCGATCCTCGGCAACATGGGCGGTGCGGGTGTCGGGACCGTGGATCCGTGGGCGAATATCACGTACTGACGAAGGGCACTCGGCACTCGGCATTCGGCATTCAGCATTCGGAGGGTGGCGTTGGTGGCTTGCCCGCCAGTGGCACGCGGCGCATGGCTGTTTGCGTCACCGGAGGGGAAGGCGCTCAAACCTTGGGCGGGGTTTGAGCTCCTTCCCTGATTTTGAGCTTCTTGTTTTGGGGCTTGGTTCGCTTCCCGGTCTTCGGTTCGCTCAGTAGCTGAAGTTCGCGTTCGCGTCGGTTGTGCCGAGCCCGGCTCCGCCGGTGCTGCCGTCGATCTGGCCGGAGCCCGGCGGCGACACGATGACCGCCACCCGGTTGCCGGACGCGATCTCGTAGTTCTTCGAGTTCCCCGACGCGGCGTTCCTCAGGACGATGTTGCCGAGGGCGTTGATGTCGTAGCCGATGCCGCTCGATTCGACGTTGTTGCCCTCGATGCGGTTGTCGGACGATTCGACGAGGATGCCGACGTTCCCGACGGTGTTCCCGCCGGCGACGACGTTGTTGTTGCGGACGATCGAGTTGTTCACCACGCGGATGCCCGTCGGGTGATCGACGACCGCGTTGTCAAGGACCGACGAGTTGCCGTTGGTGCTGATGCCGAACACCTCGTTCGCGGCGAGCGAGCAGCCGTGCACCATGCCGCCCGATCCGGTGAGAGAGATGCCGCCGTCGTTGTTGAGACGGGCCGTGCAGTTCACGACCTGGCTCCCCGCGCTCGCAATGATGCCCGCGCCCTCGTTGTCGTAGGACGTGCATTCGCTGATCGTGGCCGAGACGCTCGCGGAGATGCCGCTGAGGGTGTTCCGGAACGCGCTGCAGCCCGAGATCACAGAGGCGAAGTTGGCGGAGATGCCGAAGGTCCCGTTCCGGGAGGCGGTGCAGTCCACGACTCGGCCGCCGTCTTGGAGCCTGATCCCGATGCCGCCGTTGGCGTCGGCGATGCAGTTACGGACGACCGAAACGCTGCCGAGCGTGATCCCGTTGGAGCCGTTGGCGCGAGCCGTGATGCCCTCGACGTGGGCCGAGTCCGCGGTCGTGGCGAAGATGCCGAGGTTGCCCCAGTTGCTGACGATGCCGTTGCGGACGCGGAGGCCGTCAACGCTGCCGCTGTTCGCCAGGATGCCGTTGAGCGAGCCGGGGACGCCGATGAGGCTGAATCCGCCGAGGTCGATGGTTACGTCCTCGGCCACAACCTCGATCCCGTCGCGTCCCGCGACGCCCGTGACGTTACCTGTCAGGTAGTACGACCCGGGCTGCGTGATGCGGAAGACCGAGCCCGAATCGCCCGGCGTGTTCTGGGCGTTGATCGCGATACGGGGCTCGATCTCGTCGGTGGTCTTGCCGGTGGGGGCGACCGCCCCGGGCGGGGGCGTGAGCGGGCCGGCGAGGGCCAGGCCTGCGAGGACCGAGGCGCAGACGGACATAACACGGGAAGCACTGGTGATCATGGTTTCTCTCCTCTACTTGGGTGCTGTCGGAGTGTAGCTGGGCGTCTCCAGAATCAAAGCACGAATCGTCTCAAGCCCGAGGTGCGGGCTCGAGCCGCTTCACTCTTTAGTAGGTGATGTTCGCCCACGGGTTGGTCGAGCCGACGCCCGCGCCGCCCGTGTTGCCCATGATCATGGGTGAGTTCGGGGCGCTGACGATCGGGCCGACGCGGTTGTTGGCGACGATGTCCCAGTTCACCGTCCCGTTGCCCGTCGCGCTGTTGCGGATGATCAGGTTGCCCGATCCGTTGACGTCGAGCCCGATGTCGTTGTCGATGAAGCTGTTCGCCTCGATGCGGTTGTCGCTGCTCGTGACGAGCAGGCCGATCGCGGTGTTCGCGCCCACGGCGTTGAGCTGCAGCGCGTTCCCGATCACAACCGCGTTGGAACTCACGCGGATCCCCGCGATGTCGCAACCGAGCACGGTGTTGCCCCGGAGCACGGAGGAGGTCGCCCCGTCGATGCCGTACGCCGTGCTGAACCCGACGCTGCACCCCTCGGCGATGCTGCTGGTGGAGAGCCTGATCCCGGTCTCGTCGTTGCGCGACGTGCAGCCCCGGACGGTCGAGTTGCTGCCCGCGTCGATCCCGTAGACGCCGTTGCGCTCCGTCGAGCAGCCCTCGATGGAAGCGCCCGCGCCGACATCGATCCCCGCGGAGGTGTTGTCGCGGAAGACCGAGTTCACGACGCTCACGGCCGTCGAGGCGTCGAGCCCGTCGAGCCCGTTGTCGTTGCTGGTGCACCCGGAGACGACGCTCCCGCTCCCGACGTCCATCCCGTCGTTGGCGTTCGCGTGGGTGGACGAGTTGATCACCACCGCCTGCGCGCCGAGCGCGATCCCCTCGAAGCCGTTGAAGGTCGCGTAGACGTTCTCGATCCGCACACGGTTCGTCTGCGGGAGCTGGATGCCCGTGCCGCCGAACGCGGTCACGGTGCCGTTGCGCACGGTGACCCGCTCGAAGCCCGTCGTGTTCTGCATGACGCCGTGGGCCGCCCCGTTGCCGACGAGCGCGAAGCGGTTGAGGTCGATCGTGACGTCGGAGGCGCTGACGACGATCGCGGCGCCCGTATTCGCGACGATGTCGCCCGTGAGGTAGTAGCTGCCCGGCTCGGTGATCACCACGGGCCCCGAGATGGGCGTGCGGGGCTCGATCTCGTCGGTGGTCTTGCCGGTGGGGGCGACGGCGCCCGGTGGGGGCGTGAGCGGGCCTGCGAGGGCGGCCGAGAACGACAGCGAGGCGGACAGTGCCGTGATCAGAGCGGCGGCAGGGTTCATGATTCCTCTCCTTCAGGGTGAATCACGAGCCTACTCGAACACCGTTCGTTTTCAAGCAGAGAAGAGCCTCAAGCCTGCCCCGGCAAAGGGCGGGGCTTGAGGCCCTGTGCTTCTGTTGCTCAGCCGACCGGTCAGTAGGTCAGTTGGTCGGTCAGGTCCTCAACGCACGTAGTTCGCGTGCGGGTTCGAGCTCGTCCCGATCGTGGCGGAGGTCACGAGCGGGGCGACGGTGTTACCCGTGCCGTTGGTAAACGCGACGGTGTTCGACGCGAGCGTGTTGTTGATGATCAGGGCGCTGCCGTTGCTCAGCAGGTCGAAGGCGACGGGCGAGCTCGAGATGTCGCATTCCCGCACGGTGTTGCTCGAGCCCGTTGTTTCCACGCCGAAGAACGAGTTCGAGTCCGCCGCGCTGCCGACGAGGCTGCAGCGGGAGGTCAGCCTGTACCCGCCCCCCGCGTTGAAACCCGCAGCGCACCCTTGGAGCCGCGTCGCCGTCCCCGCGTTGAACCCGATGCCGTCGTTGCTGAACGCATTGCACCCGTCGACCAGCACGCCGGTGCCCAGCAGGAAGCCCGTGTCGGCGTTGTCGCGGGCGCTGCACGACTCGACCACCGCGCCGTTGCCCGTGCTGATCCCGTCGTCCATGTTACTGTTCGCGACGCACCGGGAAACGACCGCGTTCGTGCCGGTGGTGATCCCGCGGCCTGTGTTCGCGCTCGCGATGCAGTCGATCACGCTCGACTGCGACCCGGCACGGATCCCGAAGCTGCCGTTCGCATTGGCGGTGCACCCGGTCACGGACGATCGGCTGAAGGCGTCGATCCCGTTGTTGCCGTTGTCGGTCGCTGTGCAGCCGATCACACGCGAATCGATGCCCATGTCGATCCCGTTCGATGAGGCCCCGGTGACCGTCAGCGATTCGACCGTGCAGCCCCTAGCCGATAGGTCCACGCCGTCGGTGAACCCGCGCACGAAGCCGTTCATCACGTGGACACGCTGCTGGCTCGAGTCGATGCCCTCGACCGCGCTGCCCGCGGGCCCCGAGACGAGGAACCCGTTAAGGTCGAGCGTTACGTCGGGCGCGATGATCACGATCCCCGACTGATCGGCCGCCGCCACGACGTTCCCCGTGAGGTAGTACGACCCGGGCTGCGTGATGCGGAAGACCGAGTTCGAATCGCCCGGCGTGGCCTCGGCACTGAGCGGCGTGCGAGGCTCGGCCTGCTCCAGCGTCCTGCCCGTCGGCGCGACCGCCCCGGGCGGGGGCGTGAGTGGGCCTGCGAGAGCAAATGACGCCGAGGTCAGAGCGAGCAAAGCGGTGGTGCGGTTCATGGTTCCTCTCCTTCTTAAACGTGAGCCAGGAGCCTACCGCGCGGTTGCGGGAACACCAACGGAGAAGGGGCTCAAGCCCTGGGCAGGGTTTGAGCCCCTTCTCCTGTGGTCGGGGTCGGTTGTGTTTGGCTCTCGGTGTTGCCAGCGGTGTTGTGGGCCGATCGCTCGGGCGATCAGTAGATGATGTTGGCGTGCGGGTCCGTGGTGTTGAGCGTGCCGGGGGCGGTGGTGTTGTTGATGGGCACGAGGGTCTGGCCGGCCTCGACGATCGGGCCGTGGCGGGTGCCGGCGACGAGGACGAAGTCGGAGACGTTGTCCGACGCGATGTTGCCGATGACAAGGCAGCCGTCGAACGTCGTCTCGATCCCGCGCCGGTTCGAGATCACGCGGTTGCGTTCGATGACGGCGCCGGAGCTGGTCGCGACGATGCCCGTGCCGTCCTCACCGCTCCCGCGGGCATTGCCCTCGCTGAGGTTGCCGACCGCCACGGAGTTACTCCTGATGACGATTCCGTTCGCGTCGTTCTCGGTCGCCGAGCACGCCTCGACACGGCAGTTGGAACTCGCGTCGATGCCGTCCGCGCCGTTGCGGCTCGCGATTGAGTCGATGACGCTCGAGCCGAAATCGACGCGGATGCCGTCCCTGTCGTTCCTTCCTGTGGTGCACCCGCGCACGATGCATCGGCTGTCCGCGTCGATCCCGTCGAGCGTGTTCTCCGACGCGACGGAATCGGTCACGACCGAGGAGAAGCCGACGTCGATGCCGGTCTCGCGGTTCCCGGTCGAGGTGCAGGACGTCATCACGGTGTTGCTGCCCCCCGTGAAACCGTTCAGGAAGTTGTTCAGCGCGACGCACCGCTCGTAGACCGCGGTGCCGTTGACGCGGAAGCCATCCCGATCGTTGCCGATCGCCCTGCAATCGCGGACGATCGAGTCCGATCCGAGGAGGAACCCGTCGCCCGCGCAGTTGAAGGCCTTGGAGTCGGCGACGAACGTCGAGACCGATGCGAAGAAGCCGACGTTCCCCGCGTCGATCGCACGGCAGTCGCGGATGATGGACTCGTTGCCTGCCCGGAACGCGATGTCGAGCGCGAACCGCGAGGTCAGGCCCTCGAGGGTGGTCTCGAAGCTCGACGTGCAGTTGACCGCGTTCTCCCAGCCGTTGAGCACGCCGTTGCGGATGGTGACCGCGCGCTGGCTCGTCGCCCGGATCCCCGTGCCGCCCGCCGGGCTGAGGCCCGCGATGGTGAAGCCGTTGAGATCGAGGGTGACGTTGTCCGCGCGGACATCGATCGCGGCACTGGTCGTCAGCAGCAGGATGTTCTCGGTGAGGTAGTACGACCCCGCCTGGGTGATGACGAACTGAGCCGCCGCGTCGCCCGGCGTGGTCTCCTGCGAGATCGGTGTCCGCGGCTCGACGCGATCGCCCAGCTCGGTCAGCGTCTCGCCTGTCGGCGCGACGGCTCCGGCAGGCGGCGTGAGCGGGCCGGCGAGCGCGGGCCCGGCAAGGGAAACGCAGAGCGACGTCGCGGCAGTGATCGCGGCAAGCGGGCTGAATCTCATGGGGTCTCTCCTCTCGGTTGAACCAGATAGTAAAGGCGCACCGGAGAAGCTCAAGGGAAGAGGCTCAACCCTCGGGCAGGGTTTGAGCCCCTTCCCCTCTACGATGCACCCGTGACCGCTCCCGCACGCGATCTTCTCGGACTCGAAGGACCCATCGCGCGGGCGTTCGGGGAGACGTACGAGCCCAGGCCCCAGCAGCTGCGGATGGCCGACGCGGTCGAGCGGACGCTCGATGAGCAGGGGCGGCTGCTCGTCGAAGCGGGGACGGGCGTCGGGAAGTCGTACGCGTACCTGATCCCCGCGATCCGCCGGTGCATCGAGCACGGCGAGACCGTCGTCGTCTCGACGCACACGATCGCGCTGCAGGAGCAGCTGGTCTCCAAGGACATCCCGGCGCTGGTCGAGGCGCTCGGGCTGGGCGATGAGCTGCGGCCCGTGCTCGTCAAGGGACGCGGCAACTACCTCAGCGTGCGGCGGCTCAAGATGGCCAGCGCCCGCCAGGACCGGCTGATCGCCGACGCCGCGGGACGCCGCTCGCTGCACCAGATCGAGGACTGGGCGTACCGCACCGAGGACGGCACGCTCTCGTCGCTGCCGCCGCTCGAGCGGCCCGGGGTGTGGGACCACGTGCGGTCGGACTCGGGCAACTGCATGGGCCGCAAGTGCCCGACGTACGACCTGTGCTTCTATCAGACCGCCCGCCGCGAGATGGACCGGGGCAACCTGCTCGTGTGCAACCACGCCCTGTTCTTCAGCGATCTGGCGATGCGGGCGCAGTCGGACGTGGGCTTCCTGCCCGAGTACCACCACGTCATCCTCGATGAGGCGCACACCGTCGAGGAGGTCGCGGGCGATCACTTCGGGCTCTCGCTCTCCGAGGGGCGCGTATCGCACCTGCTTGGGCAGATCTACTCACGCCGGACCAACAAGGGCTTCCTCGCGAACCTCGAGCTGGTCACGGGCGACACCGAGCCCATCGAGCGCTGCATCGTCCGCGTCGGGGACGCCGAGGCGTCGGCCCGGTCGATGTTCGACGAGCTCCTGCGGCTCGCGGAGACCGACGAGTGCAAGGGTGGGCGGGTGCGCCGGGCGGGCGCGGTCGAGAACCCGCTGACGCCCGCGATGAACGACGTCGTCGTCGCGCTCAAGCGCCTCAAGGACATCACCAAGGCGGACCCCGACCGCTTCGAGCTGAACGGCTACGCGCAGCGGGCGTCGGCCATCGCCGACGCGGCCGAGGCGCTCGTCGAGCAGACGCTCGAGGGCTGCTGCTACTGGATCGAGCAGTCGGGGGGCGACCGCGGACGGCGTCGGGTGACGCTCTCGTGCTCGCCCATCGAGGTCGGGCCGCTGCTCGAGCGGCACCTCTTCGGCGGCGAGTTCAGCGTCGTGATGACCAGCGCCACGCTCGCGACGCGGACGGTGGGGGAGGACGAGCCCGCGGAGCACGCCGAGGCGGCGTTCACGCACGTCATCGACCGCACCGGTGCGCACGAGGCGAAGACGATGCAGCTCGGCAGCCCGTTCGACTTCGCGCGGCAGCTCGAGGTCTACGTCGAGCGCTCGATGCCGATGCCCGCCTACGGACGCGACCAGCGCGACTACCTCGAGGCGCTGGTCGGGCGCACGCTCGATCACGTCTCGGCCACCGAGGGCGGGGCGTTTGTGCTGTTCACGAGCTTTGCGCTCTTGGAGAAGGCGGCGGCCGAGCTCGTGGGCCCGCTCGACACGCTCGGGATGCCGATGCTCGTGCAGGGACGCGGGGCGGCGGGCGTCTCGCGGACGGAGCTGACCGAGCTGTTCCGCGAGGCGGGCAACGCGGTCCTGCTCGGGGCCGCGAGCTTCTGGCAGGGCGTGGACGTGCGGGGCGACGCGCTGCGCAACGTCATCCTGACGCGGCTTCCCTTCGACCCGCCCGAGCGCCCGCTCACGGAAGCCCGGCTCGACCTCATCCGCGAGCGGGGCGGCGACCCCTTCCGCGAGGAGTCGCTGCCGCGCGCGGTGATCCGCTTCAAGCAGGGCGTGGGCCGCCTGATCCGCTCGGCGAGCGACACGGGCCGCGTGGTGATCCTCGATCCGCGTGTCGTGACCAAGCCCTACGGCAAGCTGTTCGTGCAGGCGCTGCCGGAGGGTGCGCGGGTAGAGCTGGTGGAGTAGGGGCGTCGCCTGATCCGACGCGGCATCAAGAAAATCTCGCTGGAGCGTGCATCGGGAGGGTCGTCTGTGGACATCGGCTCCTGTAGACCCCGGACCCGCCCCCGAGAGGACCCGTCATGAACCGCAACGCCCTGCTGATCGCCTCGACCCTGATCTCTCTGGCCGTGGCCATCGGCGCGACGATCGCCTACGCCAACGCCGGGAACGAAGCCGAGACGACCTGCTCGGGATCCGCTTCCGCCTTGCGATAAGCGCCGCCCGACTGCTGATCCCGCCTCACGGGCCAGAAAGGGGAAGGGGCTCAAACCCCGGGCTGGGTTTGAG
>JBCDKU010000005.1:0-59353 GCA_038746265.1 Planctomycetota bacterium | reverse complement strand
TCGACATCGTCCGCTGGAACGAGTCGATCTTCTCGCCGTTGAGCTCATCGACGATGTTCTTGATGCGGCTGCCCCGCACACCCACGCACGCGCCGACCGCGTCCACCTTGCTGTCGATCGAGCTCACCGCGAGCTTCGTGCGGTAGCCGGCCTCGCGCGCCATCGCCTTGATCTCGATGATCCGCTCCGCGACCTCGGGCACCTCGACCTCGAACAGCCGGCGGATGAAGTCCTGATGCCCGCGGCTCAGGTAGATCTTCACCTGGCTGCCCATGTCCTTCACGTCGAGCACCAGCGCCCGCACGCGGTCGCCCGCCGCGAACTGTTCGCCCGGGATCTGCTCGCTGCGGAGCATGACCGCCTCAGCACGCTCGATCTGGACGACCAGCGCACCGCGGTCGTACCGCTGCGCGACGCCCGAGATGATCGTGCCGACCTTCTTGCTGAACTCGCCCATGATCGACTGCCGCTCGTCGTCGCGGAAGCGCTGGATCATGACCTGCTTAAAGGTCTGCGCCGCGATGCGGCCGAACCCTTCGGGGCTGATGTCCATGGGCTCGCCGTGCCGCGTGAGCGACATCTCACCCGAGATGCGGTCGATCGTGCACTCGAACTCCTCGGTGTCGAGCGTCTGGTAGTGCTTGCGGGCCGCGGTCACCATCGCCTGCTCGAGATCGCTGACCAGCGTGTCGCGGTCGATGTTCCGCTCGCGGGCGATCGAGTCGATGATCCGGATCATCTCTGCGTGGTTCATGGTGTCGTTCCTTCTTTCTTCCTGCTGCTCGAATTGCTCAGTTGTCGAGTTGCCGAATTGTCCAAACCAACACGCGGGCGCCAAAAACAACAGACCCGCCAGGAGTCCTCAGAAGGTCTCCCCGCGGCCCGCGAGTCGCCGCCGAGCTCTCGCCCGGCGTCACCACAACCGTTCGGTCAAGGGTCAGGCCATCCCGACCCCCCGGACCACACGGCAGGCATCGATCGCGGACCGGACGAACGGATCGCCCAGACCGACCACCGGCGCTGCTCGCTCAACGGACATGGCTGCTCGTCGCGGTCATCCGCGGCTCCTTCCAGTCAACCAAACGCCCGGGCGCGGCCGTGCCCCCGGGACCTCAATGGTAGCCCGCGCACAGGTTCCGAGAGAATCCGGGAATCACAGCCCAAATCGGGGGTGTTGCTCAGATCCGGTCACCGGGCCGGATCTCGCGGCGGATCTTCAGCGCCCGCTTCGAGCGGTGCTGGCCGACATCGCATAGGAACTTCTGCTCGTCGCCCACGCACATCACCGCGGGCTCCGAGCTCATGTGCTCGGTGACCAGCAGATCCCCCACCGCCAGCGACCGCAGCTCGCTGAGCTTGATCGAGGTCCGGGCGAGGATCGCCCCGACATCCACCAGCGCCCCGTCGAGCGTGCCCTTGATCTTCCGCTGCACGACCTCGTCGTCCGCGTTCCGGGCAACGCTGAACCAGCTCTCGGAGCTGAGCGCGTCCATGACCGGCTCGATGACGTTGTAGGGGATGCACAAGTTCATGGTGCCGGCACGGTTGGAGAGCTTCACCTCCAGCGCCACGACCACGACTACCTCGTTCGGGGGAACGATCTGCGCGAGCTGCGGGTTGCTCTCCGTCGCCGAGATCTTGAACTCGAGCTTCCGCACGCCCTCCCACGCCTCCGCGAGCGCGATCAGGCTCCGCTCCGTGACGTTGGAGATCAGCCGGGCCTCGATCTGCGTCATGGGGCGCTGCGGGATGAACAGGTCTTGGCTCGTGCCGCCGAGCAGGCGGTCGATGATCGGGTAGATGATGAGCGGGCTGATCTCGAGGCACATCTGGCCCTCGAGCTTGTCCGCGGTGATCAGGTTGAAGCTGGTCGGGTTCGGCAGGGCGTTGATGAACTCGCCGTAGGTCATCTGCTCGCACGTCGCGACCTTGACCTCCACGATGGTGCGCAGGAACCCCGACAACGCCGCGCCGAAGTTGCGGGCGAACCCCTCGTGCAGCGTCTGCAGGGACCGCATCTGGTCCTTCGAGACGCGCTCGGGGCGCTTGAAGTCGTAGGGGCGGATCTCCAGACCTTCGAAGTCGGTCCGGTGGCGGCTGAAAATCGCCGCACTAGAAGACTCCTCCTCGACATCGCCCGAATCAACGGCCGCGAGAAGGGCATCAACTTCGCTTTGGTCGAGCACGTCGCTCATTCGTCCCCGTCCATGACGCAACTGGCGGGCCGTGATCTCCCGCTTTCCGGCTTCCTTGCCGGCGTCCGTCTATCGGGCCCGCACCCCCGACGGCTTGCGGCGGGGGTGCCTGTGGTCTCGATGCGCACAGGCGCACTACCCGATCGGCGCAAGGCTTGCCCGGAGCGGACCTGCTAAGCCGCCGTGATCGGGCCGCTGTTGCCGAAGCCGCGCTGGAGACGGACCGGCGGATCCGGAACAATGACGCTGTCAGGCGCGTTGGACCGCGAGAGACCGCGCGATCCCTCGCGCCCGTAGGAGCACCCGAGATCATGGCCACACCGTCACGCTCATTCGTCCATTCGATTCTGGTCCTGTTTGGGACGCTGCTCGCGACCGCGAGCCCGGCCCTCGCGCAGTTCGGCTCGGATGAGCCCGCGGTGGTTATCTCGGCCGAGCTGCGCGACGCGACCGTCGCACCCGGTGACGAGACCGTCGTCGCGGTGATCTTCCAGCACGCCGAGGGGTTCCACACCTACCCGCCCAAGAGCATCCGCAAGGGCCCGGCCGAGCTGATCAGCTTCCTGATCGCGATCGAGGCGGGCGTGACCTCGCCCGAGGCGGTCGATGGCTTGGCGATCGGTCAGCCGATCTACCCGGAGCCGCACCTGATCCCGGTCCCGCTCTCGCAGGGCGGCTCCGAGGGCCAGGAGTACTCGGTCTACGAAGAAGAGACCGTCGTGTACGTCCCGGTGAGCGTGCCGGCGGACGCGCAGCCGGGCTCAGCGCTCATGCTCGATGTCTCGGGCTCCTTCCAGGCGTGCAACGACCAGTTCTGCCTCAACCCGACCGCATCGGACACCTTCATCGAGATCCCAATCGGCGAGACGACGGCGGTCTCCGACGCCGCCGCCGATGCCTTCGCGGGCTACGACGCCGCGGTGGCGTTCTTCTCCGGGAGTACCGGAACAAGCACCGGAACAAGCACCGCCGCAAAGACCGACGACGCCGAGGCGGCAGACGTCGGCGGCAACGGAAAGCTGCTCGGGCTCTTCGCGATCGATCAGGGGCTGATCGGGCTCGTCGCGTTGAGCGCTCTGGGCGGACTCATCCTGAACCTCACGCCGTGCGTGCTGCCGGTCATCCCGATCAAGGTGATGACGCTCACGAGCCACGCGGGCGAGAGCCGCGCAAAGGCGCTGTGGCTCGGGCTCGCGATGGCGTTCGGTGTCGTGCTGTTCTGGCTCGGGCTCGGCGTGCCCGCGGCGCTGGTCACGAGCTTCGCCGATCCCTCGCAGATCTTCGGCTACTGGTACGTGACCGTGCCGCTGGGCCTGCTCATCATCGCGATGGCGCTGGGCCTGATGGGCATGTTCAGCCTGAACCTGCCGAAGCAGGTCTACATGGTCAACCCCAAAGCCGACTCGACGATGGGCTCGCTCATGTTCGGCGTGATGACCGGCGTCTTGGGTCTCCCCTGCTTCGGCTTCGTCGCGGGCGCGCTCGTCCCGGCGGCCGCGGCGCTCGGTCAGGCGCAGGTGATCCTGATCTTCGCCTCGCTCGGCGCGGGCATGGCAGCGCCGTACCTCGTGCTGTCCGCCTTCCCGAAGCTGCTCGACCGCGTGCCGCGGACGGGCCCCGCGAGCGAGCTCGTCAAGCAGTTCCTCGGATTGCTCATGGTCGGCGCGGGCGTCTACTTCGCCGGCACCGGCATGATCGCGCTTGTCCGCACCTACCCCTACCTCGGCGACGCCCTGCACTACTTCGGCGTCTCGGCCGCCGTGATCGGCGCCGCCGTCTGGCTCGTCATCGGCACCTTCCGCATCACCAAAAAGCCCTTCCCGCGGGCGTTCTTCGGGTCGGTCGCCGTCGTGCTGACGGCCGCCGGCGCGTGGCTGAGCGTGGGCGAGGTCATCTCGCGCCGTGCCGAGGCGCTCAACAACACGTGGAGCGACTACACCCCGGCCGCCCTCGCCGAGGCGCAGGCCGCGGGTCAGGTCGTGCTCGTGGACTTCACGGCCGAGTGGTGCATCAACTGCAAGGTCTTCGAGGCCCGCGTGCTCGACGCCAACCCGGTCAAGCCCATGCTCGAGTCGGAGTGGATCACGCCCATGAAGGTGGACAAGACCGGCCCGAACCCCGACGGCGACAGGCTGCTCGCGGAGCTGGGCCGTGTCGGCATCCCGACCTGGGCGATCTACGGGCCGGGTCTGGACGAGCCGTACATCGTCTCGAGCTACACGCCGGGCGAGGTTTCTCGGGCCCTGGAGCGGGCCCGGGGCGAGACGGCGGCTTCGGATTCTGTCGCCTCAGTGGACTGAGCCGGGACTGGGCTTCCCGGGTGCCGGGTCGGGCCGGAAGCGCGTTGACTCGACGGGCGATCTCGTCTACGTTTCTCCTCGCCGGATCCCCTTGGGGTTCCGGGTCAGGCGGGTGTAGCTCAGTGGTAGAGCGTCACGTTGCCAACGTGAATGTCGTCGGTTCAAATCCGATCACCCGCTTTCCAGTTGCTCATGGACACCCGGCTTGCCGGGGTAGCGGCTGGGTCGGGCTAGCGCGTGATGCTCGATCAACACGCCGGGCATGGACTTATCACCCATTCCGCCGCGCAAGCGGGCACTGAGATAAACACGCGCGGCTCGCTACCGGGCGTGCTCAGACGTGTGGCGTCGGCCGGCAACGGCCGCCGCCGCTTTCTGGTTCGTCTCGGACCGCGGCTGGCACTGGATTCACCTACACCGCAAACACCGAACGCTCGAGGCAGACTCTGATCAGGAGTCTTCGGCTTCGGGTCGAGAAAATAGCGGCGCTTCTTTGTACTTCGGCAACGCTCGATCGATCATCTTCCGAAACTCGTCCCACTTCGATGCCGCGCGCATGAGCGCCACAACAGACGCGAGATGCTCGCGAAGTCTGGGATCACCGACGTCTTCGGTGAGGAGCTGGAAGTGCTTGTTCCTTCGATGGCCCTTCTCATCCTTTGGATTCCGTCGCTGCAGTTCTTCCAGCACACCGGGCGCTAAACGCTGATACACGAGGTCGTTGGTGTACTTCCCGACGAGCTGAGGGCGCTTGACGCTGTAGGGGTCGTAGGTCCACCCCTTGAGCCGGAACATCTCTTTGTAAAAGTCATCGGGAAACGTCTTGACCCATTTGCGAAGCTCGTCCGCGATGAACCGCTCAAGGATCTTCGCAAGTGCGTCCCTTGCTCTGTCTGCCTGAAACCCCGTCGCTTCATCGACGAGGGCAACAATTCCCGTGTGGGCGAGACCGCGCATGAGGATGTCGCACGCCATCGCGAACTTCTCTTGACTCTTGAGCAGCACTCCTTCGTCGCGGGCGCGTAGATACACCTCGCAGACCTTGGGCAACAGCTCGGCGCGATACCCCCACGCCGTACCGCCAGTAGTCATTCTGAAGGCAATCGGCCTGCTCGAAGATGCCAAATCCTTAGAAACAAAGGTCTTGAGGTTGTTTGGCGCGAGGAACGGGGCCTGTTTCTCGAAGCCCTCTTCACCGCTTCTTCCTTGCGGTCGTCCTGATCGTCCGACCGCCTGGAGGAATCCATACTGCGTCAGCACTCGGGTTCCATCTTCGAGCACCGCACACGGAATCCGCGCATCGCCGACGGGTACGACGCCGTCGTGCGTCGCACGCTTGATGTCGTCTGGCTCACCCCATCGAGCCAACGCCGCATTTCGGGCAATCTGCGAGCGCTCCTGCGGGCTGAGTCTCTTTGCCCTTGCCTTACCACCCTTCTCGCCCATTGATCGCGGATCGATCTTCTTCGCCATCATTGCCTCCATGCTTAACGACAAGCATATACAAAGAGATGCTTGACAGTCAAGCATGGGCCGTGAGTCTCTGCACCCCCACGTTCCGGAAAATCCTTCCGTTCTGAGCCTGGGTCACTACACAGCACGCTCTGGAATGGGTATGGTGCGGATGAGCGGTTCGCCCCGCTCCATCGTTGGCCTGCTCGCAGCCGTCGATGTGATAAAGGCGAGCACCAGAGTGTCCCGATGCCAGGTGTCCATGCTGGCGTCACCGCGACTTGCGGTCCGGCAAGTACGCGCGCGACGTCAATACCGCCAATAGGTCCTGTGAAAATGGGCGACTTTCAGTCGTCCGATACTGCGTTTTTGGGCTCTGAGCCGCCCTTAACGGTTGCGGACACTGTCTCGGCGTGTACTCGTGGTCATATGCACCGCAACACGTTGACGTGGCTTATCGCCCTCTACCGCCAAGATGGCCGCTCTCGCTGGGTCAAAGCAACCGGCCGCCAGACTCGAACCGCCAGCAACGTCCGATCTCGAGGAAAGCGGATCGTCCGGCTCCTCCCCGCTTGGCCCGTCGATGATCTGACGCCGCGGGTTCTGGCCGACCTTCAACGCCGAGTCGCTGATGAATCCACGCCGCTCGAGGCCAACGCGGTCGTCTCGCTCGTCCGCACGATCATCCGCTGGGGTGAGCATCCGACGCGCGAGCTCGTGCCGCCAGGGACGACCGCAGCACTCCAAGCCGTGACGAACCTCAAGGCGAAGCGGCGCCGGGTTCGCCCGGTGCCGTGGACCGACGTGCTGCAGACCATGCGGCACATGCCCGCGGACATCGCCGCGCTGGTGATGTTCTGCGCGGAGACCGGATGCAGGCCCGGTGAGGCGCGGACGCTCCGGTATAACTCGGTCGTCGAGGATCGCGGGCATCTTGTCTACCTGCCCGAGGAGCACAAGACCGAGCACTACGGCGTCGAGCGGCGAATCCTGATCCTGCCCGCGGCCGAGGACATCCTTGAGCGGCAGGCACGCTCTAAGCCGGGCCGCGTGTTCGGGTTCTCCCCCGATCCCGCCGGCCTCGAGTGCTACTCCGAGAGCTCGGTCTCGCAAGCCGTCCGCCGCGCCTGCGACGCGGCCGGCGTGAAGCGATGGACCCCGAACCAGATCCGACACACGCGCCTGTCTGAGATCCGGCGCGAGTTCGGCCTTGATGCCGCCCGTGCAGTGGGCGGCCACACATCCACATCGACGACCGAGATCTACGCGGAGATCGACTCCGACAAGGCGGTCGAAGCGCTCAGGCTGCAAGCCGGGCTGGGCGACCTGCGGAAGGGCAAACGCGATGGCCGACGACCCTCTCCGAGCCGTGATTCTGAGTCCGCACGTGCGCGGTCTGTCGCCTCAAGCCGCGAGGCTGCTCGCGACACTGAGCGCGCTCGCGACGTGGCATCACGATGGACCCGAGACGTGGGGCAGGGTGACCATGTCGCTTGGTGACCGTTACGAGCAGCCTGGACTCGCGACCATGCTCGGCGTGACCGACCGCACGGTTCGCCGTGCTGCTGACGAGCTGGTCGAGCACGGCATGGTCCGTCGTCGTCGTTCCGAGCGCTCGATCGCTTGGAAGATCGGCCCCGTCTCCGGTGATTCCCTTAGCACTCCGGAGGATGCGTCACCGGACACCTGTGACACAAAATGGCTCGGTGAACGGAAAACGGTGTCCGGTCAGGATGGTCACGAATGTCCGGTGACGGACGTGACCGGACATACGTGTCATTCGTCAACGGAAAACGGTGTCCGGTCAGCGAACCCCGAAGCTCTTATAGAAAAACAACAACTAGACAACTACTCAACTCAACGACAGAACAGTGCTGCTGTGAGTTATGACCTTGATCGGGTCAGGAAGCTCGAGGAGATGGCGAAGTCCGCAGGGGTGAAATCCCCCGAGACCCGGACGGCGATCGCCGCCACAGCGAGCACCGAGGGCGAACGTCTCGGCCGAAGCTCGGACGAGATCCACGCGGTGGTGCACCACGTCGCCCGAGCCGTCGCCAGCGGCACGATCCGGAATCCCGGCGGCTTCACGCGGTCGGTGATCCAGAACCCCGATTCCGTCGCCACGGCCGTAGTCGCGTTCCAGCAAGCCATCGCACAGGCGAAGCGGAACGCCGAGTACGCGGCACGACGAGCCCAGCAAGACCAGACAGCGCCCAAGCCACGACCCAGCGACGGTGTCCGCTCGTCGCCGTGGTACGACCGCGCCAAGAGAAAGGCCGCCGAATGAACAACGAAATCCGAGGACACAGGCTCGCGTCGCTGAACCACCAGATTCAGACAACGGAGACCGCGTGTCGCCGCCTGATGAGCAAGGCCGAGGCCGCAGCGAGGGCCGCAGACCGGTTGCAAGGTGCGGACGAGCACACGCCGCCCAAACTCGTTCACTCTCTCGAGATTGACCCGGACGGAAGCACCCACGCGATCGAGATCAAGATCGATGCCGATGCTGCTCGGGACGCTCTGCTCGTCGTGATCGCGGAGATTCACGCGCAGTACGAGATCCAGGCCGCTCACCTCGATTCGCTCCGCGCGGACTACGCGCGGGTGGATTCCGGTGAGGTTCAGGACACGGACAAGGGGGCGGCATGAGCATCACGAACAACGAGGAGCGGGCGTAATGGCTGGACCAACCTCACTCGCAACTGTCACGATCGACGGCTCCGGCCAGACCGGTGGCCGCATGGTGTCCGTCCGCTTCAGTTGGACCAACGAGGGCGCGGGCGAGGACGCGACCCGCGTGTACGCCTACCCGCAGTCGGGCAGCTTCGCGGCCGACGCGGTGCTGATCGGCGAGACCGACGCGCCGGGCACCACGCTCGATGTTGCGGTCGGCGACCTAGCGGCGCTGCTGCCGGAGGCCAACGCGCCCTACTGGATTACCGCATGCCATGTGACGGGTGGCATCGAGGACGTAGACAAGGCCCCGGTCGTCGCGCACTGGCCGATCACGCCGGCTGGCTACCGGCTCGACCGCATCAAGCCCATCTACGACCTCGCGGCGTCGCAGCTTGTGCAGCTCACGGGCATCGGTGACTCGAATACCGCCGAGAACGAAGACGGCCACATCGGCGGCATCGGACGCCGCGTGATGGCCGGCTCGGCGAGCGGGATCCGGCCCGCGGGCTTCGGCCCGTTCCCGGCGAACTTGGTCAACTCGACCCGCGCGGGCGTCGCCGCTCCGGGGATCGGCCGCACGACGGCGACACCGGGCGGCCTGGCGTCCAACCCGATCCCGCGCAAGGTCGCCAGCGCGGTCACTTGGATCGACTCGGGTGAGACGCTCAACGGCGTTGCGGGTCCGGTCTCGTTCGCCGATCTCGACGCGAACTTTGCGGCCAACGGCCTGCCGGTTATCACGCAGCGGCAGGACGATCTGATGTTTGGTCGCGACTATTCAGCCCAGAACAACCGTACAGATCAGGTCGTAATGGGCTACTTCTCGCGGTCCAGCACTCTCAACAGCATCATCGTGAGCCAGGTCAAGCCCAACACCGGCCCCGCTGGGAGCCCCGACTCAATATGGGATCCCGCCGAGCGGATCCGGTTCCGCGTTCTGCGGTCGGAGCCCACGCCGCAGCAGGACACGGACTTCGGGTTCTCCGACAACCGGTACGGCATCGATGTCCGAGCGTCGGGCGAGCAACTCGGCGGCGACGTGACCGAGGCCGGCTTCGTGACGATCCGACGCTTTAACGAGCACTTTGCCGTCCCGCAGTCGTTCTCGATCGGCGGCGACCTGGTCATCGACGAGTTCGCCGCCATCGGGTACGACGACTTCGGAGCGGCGGCGTCGCCGGACGCGCTGGAGCTCTATATCCGCTCGCAGGGACTCGTCAACCTGTTCTGGATCTCGGGTCAGTTCGTGGACGATCAGGGCGACGACGTCTTGCAGGGCTTCACGCTCGGCCACCTCTCGGCTTCGGGCCACGGCACGCTCCAGACCGCGACCATGTTCGATGCGTCGGGCTCGTCGTACGACGACGCGCTGCGGGCGTACATCTTGGCCGCGGTGCGGCCACAGGTCGCGGCGGGCCAGGACCCCGCGATGCTGGTGCTTGTGCACCACGGCGTCAACGGCGCAGGCGGCGGCGACCGCGTGGACGATCTCGTCGCGACGATCCTCAAATGGCGGGCCATGTGGATCGCCGAGGGCCACGACGGCGACCGCATCGCGTTCATCTACCACCGCACACACATGACCGTCGCCGAGACGCAAGTCTCGGGCGGCGATCCCGTCGATGATCAGCCGGCTCGCCGCGCCAACAACGACGATATCAACACGTCGGTGACCGGCGTCGTGGATGACGCGCGGCTCGCGGGCGTCCGCGTCGCGGGCTTCTTCACCGACCGCAAGATCAACCTAACCAACGTCCTCGAGTACGCGGACGAGGGCGTCGCCGTGGGGGCGGGTGGCAACCCGTCGTTCGCGACGCACTTGTCGCCCGCTGGGTACGACGCTGCGGCGGAGGAGCTGATGTTTGAGATCGAGGCTGCGACGCCGGGCACCCTTGCCGCAGGCAACGGTTCAGTTTCACGGCGCCGGGATCGCCGCGTGTTGGCGACAGGGGGTGCGTGATGGGTTCGCAACTGGTTAGGTTCTTTGGCGGTCGGTCGCGCTGCCATACCCGCGGGAAGAGCAACAAAATGGGACTGACTTTCTTTCGCGGGCCAAGCCGGATTGGGGGCCGCGATGACTGAGCCGCGACGCGTCCCGATCGACGCTCGGATCGAGCCCGGCGACGTCGGGTGCTCGATCGAGCTCCGCAACTGGAAGGTCATCGCGAACGGCGTCCCGATCGGCGTGATCGATGTCCTGCGGATCCCGATGAAAACCAACAAGCTGCGCCGTCACGATCTGAGCGGCGAGGGCTGGATCCAGCTCGCGAAGCTGGCGCCGTCCGGGTTCGGAGTCGATCTCGATCTGGTCGGCGAGTACCAGGGCCGCAAGTACGCGCTGACGCCGCTGGATGCCAGCGGGAAGCCGATCGGCGGTGATGCGTGAACGGCGTACGTGCTTCAATCCCCAGCACAGCTGAAGGTGAGGACGTCACGCCCAGAGACCTGCGGACGGTGTGGACACCGCACCAGCCGACGATGACGCAGGCGCAGGTCGCCAAGTCGCTCGGCATCTCACGATCGATGGTTTACAAGCTCGAGACGCGGGCTCTGAACAAGCTGCGTGCGGCGTTGCTGGGAAACAACCTCCCCGCTTCCAACCCCACCACCCCCAACCAAGAGAGAGTGGAGTGATGAGGCCACGCATCGGGAACGGGGCGATCAGATCCATCAGCATGGCACAAGTCCGCGCAAGGTGGAAGCGGATGCAGTTGAACCGACGCCGACGCGCGACGTGCGATCTGTGCGGTCGCGCGTTCAGCAAGCATCGGCCCGCGACGGTCGATCATGTTGTCCCGCTGTCGCGGGGCGGCGCAGATGATAAATCGAACTGGGCTTTGGTCTGCCGGCAATGCAACTGCGCAAAGGGCGACAACCTCCCCCTCGCCGACCCCACCACCCCCAACCAAGGAGGAGGAGCGTGATGCGAAGAAGAACGGTCGAATCGCTGGACGTGTCCTCGATGACCACCGAGGAAGCGATAGTCGCTATTTCGCAGGCCGGGTACCAGATCACCTTCGGTGCCCCGATTGCGCCGAGGGCCTTTGCGATCCGGTGCTACTTGGATTCGCGTGACGAGTCGAAGGCTGCGTTCGACTCTGAATCGGTCCGGACTGCGGTCATTCAGGCCGCGGGGCACTGCCCGGGCAACCCCTCCCAGCAGCCAGCCCCGGCGGAGCCGGGACGTGGCTGCGGGTCTGAGACGCCGCCCTCCGGCGGCGAGGGCGTGGGCAAGTGAGCAAGGAACCTAAACGGTATTTGGTCGAGGCTTACGTTTATGTCAGGCTTCGGCGGCTCATGCCGGTTGTTGCCCCGGACGCTGACACGGCTCTTGAGTACGCGAAACACATGACGCCCGCAGAGATTCGCGAGTGCGGGTGGGATCAAGGTGAGTTCGGATGCACCGTTGAGTTCACGGCCGCACGTCCGGTAGGCACCAATCCGTAGAGCTGAAAGGAACAGAGCAGCATGAACGACAAGGCCAGAATCCGAGAACTGGAGCTGCAGGTGGAGCGCTTGCAGGATTCTCTTTCGGCAGCAAGCGAGCCGCCTGGTCAGATCACGGTGTGGCTTGGCAGTTACGGCGAGTCCGGAGAACTTAGCGGCCCTCGCATCAGCGCGGTTTGGGTGAACGATAACGGGGATCCCGATGTCGGCATACCTGGGTGGTGCGGATACGTCGCGGACTGGTCAACGGTGGCGGCATGGGATGGGTCTGAACTGGAGCCGATTGACTAACAGCCCGGAGAGACGGGCTACAAACTTTCGATGGGGCGTCACTCGGCAACGAGCAGGACCATCGGTGGGAGCGAACGGACGCACAGCACCCCACAGCCAGCCACCGGGCGTAAAGACGACCTGTCCACACATAGGGGTCGGTGGTGAAGATCCGTGGGACAGCCCGGAGAGACGGGCGACGCCGCGATCGGTGTGGAATGGTTGACACACTCGGCGGGAGCCGACCTGCGAGGTCGCAGGGGACGTTAACGCGTCTAAGCCTGGTTCGAGTCCAGGGCTAATAGCCGGTTCGATTCCGGCACGCGGCATTGATGGCACGAGGCACGGACGCCAAGGCTGCACCGACCCGCAAGGGCGAACCCGACGCGTACGCGCGGCACAAGGAATCTGCGCGGCTTCGCCAGCTCGACGTGTCCGAGGCAGGACGCGACATCGGGGCGATACCGCCGGTGGTGGACCCGGAGCGACGCGAAGCAGCTCGGCTGTCGCTGCAGTCGTTCCTGCTGACCTACTGCGGTGGAGCGTTTCCTCTGCCGTTCTGTGACGACCACGTCTCGGTGATCGAGGATTTGCAGCGGGTCATTATGGGCGACGGTCAGAAGGCCGTCGCGATGCCGCGTGGCTCGGGCAAGACGACCATCATCGCCAGGACGGCGCTCTGGGCGTTGCTGTTCGCTCACCGGTCCTACGTCGCCGTCATCGGTGCCGACATCGGCAAGGCGCGTGACGTGCTGCAGGGCGTCACGAGCGAGCTCGAGAACAACGATCTGATCCTCGAGGACTTCCCGGCGACGGCCCATCCCATCCGCAAGCTGGAGGGCATCCGCCAGCGAGCCAAAGGTCAGCTCTATGACGGCCGGCCGACGCTGCTGCACGTCACGGATCAGAAGGTCGTTCTGCCGACGATCACGGGCGAGCCCGCGTCGGGATCGCTGCTCCAGATCGGCGGGCTGACCGGCGCCGTGCGCGGTCTGAACCACACCCGCCCGGTGCTGCGCGAGGACGGCACGGTCGGCAACGAGATCATCCGCCCGGACGTCGTGCTGCTGGACGATCCCCAGACGGACGAGTCTGCCCACTCGCCCAAGCAGTGCGAGCGACGCGAATCGTTGGCGAACGGGGCGATCATGGGTCTGGGCGGACCCGGCGCGAGTCTCGCCGCGCTCGCCGCAGTCACGGTGATCGCGCCCGACGATCTCGCGGACCGGATGCTCGACCGCGAGCGGAATCCGCAGTGGCAGGGCACCCGCACCAAGCTGGTCTACAAGTGGCCCGAGAACGAGGATCTGTGGCTGCGCTACGGCGAGCTGTACCGCGAGGGGATGCAGGCGGAGCCGCCGACGCTCGAACCGGCGTTCTCGTTCTACAAAGCCAACCGAGACGAAATGGATCGAGGCGCGGAGGTCGCCTGGCCGGAACGCTTCAACGCCAAGGACGGCGAGCTGTCGGCCATCCAGCACGCGTACAACCTGCGGATCACGCGGAAGGAAGCCGCGTTCCACGCCGAGTACCAGAACGAGCCGCTGGCGGACGGCCCCGCCGGGGCCGAGATCCCGGATGAGAAGGCGATCGCGGCGCGGCTGTCGGGGATCGCCCGCGGCGTCGTCCCGGACGCAGCCGAGCTCGTGACGGCGTTCGTGGACGTGCAGGGCAACGCCCTGTTCTACGTCGTCTGCGCATGGTCGCGGAAGTTCGACGGCTGGGTGATCGACTACGGCACCGAGCCGGAGCAGCGCCGCGAGTATTTCACTAACCGCGAGATCAAGTACGGGCTCAGGCAGGCGGCAGCTCGGGACGGGAAGCGCGGCGGGCTTGAGGCGTCGATCCGATGGGGACTCGACAAGCTCGGCGAGCGGCTGCTGGGGCGAGACTGGCCGACCGAGGCCGGCGGCGTCACGCGGATCTCGCGGATGCTGATCGACTCTGGCTGGGGCGAGTCGAACGCGGTTGTCCGCGCGTGGTGCAAGTCGTCCGCCCACTCGGCCGTGGTGTTCCCGTCTCACGGCCGCGGCGTCGGCCCGTCCGACAAGCCGATGCACGAGAAGAAAACCGAGAAGGGCGACCGGCGGGGACATAACTGGCTGCTCGCCAAGCCCAAGGCCGGCGTCCGTCTCGTGACGTACGACACGAACGCGTGGAAGTCGTTCGTGATGTCGCGGCTCGCGACGCCGATGGGCGATCCTGGCACCATCCAGCTCTACGGGGACGAGGCGCGGCGGCACCGGCTGATCGCGGAACACCTGAGTTCGGAGTACCGGGTCGCGACCGAGGGCCGTGGCCGGATCGTGGACGTGTTCAAGCTCCGCGCGGGGAGAACGGAGAACCACTGGCTGGACGGCGTCGTCGGCTGCAGCGTCGCCGCGTCGATGGAGGGCGCGTCGATGCCGTCGATCGGTGGTCCGATGCCGGCGGTCCGCAAGCGGCGCCGCAAGTCACTACGCGAGATTCAGGAACGGAGGGCGATCGCGTGACGAACGACGACACGACCAGCGACGTGCCCCGCGGCATCCGGTGCCCCAAGTGCAACTGCGGCTGGTGCGAGGTTCTCGAGACGCGCAAGCATGTGAAGCGCGTGCGCCGCACTCGAAAGTGCAACAACTGTGGATGTAGGTTCACAACGAGCGAGCGCGTCGAGGCGAACACTACATCTAGAGCCTAACTGCTCAATTTTGCTATTTCGGCCCTCTATCAAGTGGTATCAGACTGATAGATCCCGATGATCCCGATGCTGCGGGCGACGTCTGATCGCTCGCGCGCGTCGGGGGCGGACACAACCCGGCGCGCTTTCTCTCTCTCTCGTTCTCCGCGAGCCGCGGTTGCGTCAACGCGCCGCCGCGGCGCTTGGGGGTTGCGCGTGGCCGATCCGATCGCACAGAAGATCCAGACCGCTGCCGAGAACCCGGCCGAGGTCTCGACCGACGCGGGCCGCGTACGGCAGCACTCGATCGACGATCAGATCAAGGCCGAGCGGTTCGCCGCGGCGCAGGAAGCCAAGGCCAGCAAGTCGCTGGGCATCCGCGTCGGCAAGGTCCGCACAGGCCCGCCCGGGGGATGCTGAGTGGCGACTCTGACGCGATATCGCGGAGGATCAGCACGCCGGGCGCCGCACCGGCCGCGACGGTCGCGTGCGTCGCTTCAGGCACAGCAGGCGATCCGATCCGCGTTCACCGCCGCGTATGACGCGGCTCTGACGCGTGATCGGGACTCCGAGCGCTGGTCGCGGGTGGACAACCTTTCCGCCGACGCCGCGCACGACCCAGAGACGCGCGACATCCTCCGCACCCGCACGCGATACGAGGTCGCCAACAACCCGGTCGCCGCCGGGATGCTCCACGTGCTGGTAGACGAGACAGTCGGAACGGGCCCGCGGCTGCAGGTGATCTCGGACATCGACGGCAACGGCGAGGCGGACACCGCATTCGTCCGAGACGCCGAAGCGCTCGAGCGTCGATGGGACGAGTGGTTCCAGGCGATCGGCGGCGTGGACAAGCTGCAGACCTGCCGGCGAGCTCGTGCGGCGTCCGGTGAGACGTTCGGGCTGATCGGCAACAACCCGATCATCGGCGAGGAAACCGCGATCCCGCTCGACTGGAAGCTCATCGAGGCGGATCAGGTCGAGACGCCGGATCTGCCGCCATCGACGCCAGAGTACGTGTCCGGGATCCAGTTCGACTCGTTCGGCAACCCGATGTCGTACGACGTGCTGGACGCCCACCCGGGCGATCTCGACGCCGGCGCATCCGCGATCACCTACGACACGATCGACCGCATTCACCCGCGCATGGGGTTCGTGCAGGTCCTCCACTACTTCCGGCCAACGCGCGAGGGCCAGCACCGCGGCATCCCGGAGCTGGTGCCGTCGCTGCTGCCGCTTGCCGAGCTGCGGGCGTACAAGGCGGCGGTCCGTGCCGCGGCCGAGACAGCGGCGAACCTGTCGCTGATGCTCAAGGTCGAGGAAACGCCCAATCTGGACGATTTCGACCCGTACGAACCGCTGGAAAGCCTGATGCGGCTTGAGGCGGGGTCGATGATCACCCTGCCGGAAAACTACGACGTCAAGAGCTTCCAAGGCACCCAGCCGACGACGACACTCGAGGCGTTCGAGCGATCGTGCATCCGCGAGATCGCCCGAGCGCTGTCGATGCCATACAACGTCGCCGCCGGCGACTCCAACGGGCTCAGTTTCTCCGCGGCCCGGACAGATCTGATTCCGTACCGACGCGCCATCCGCGTTGAGCGGCAGGCGATGGAACAGCGGATCCTGCGGCACCTGTTCCGCGCGTGGCTCACGGTCGCGCGTCTGGTCGAGGGCGATGCAGCGATCCCGCAGCGGTTCCGCGAAGGCTCGGCGCCGTCGATCCGCTGGCAGTGGCCGGGCTTCGAGCCGCTGGACCGGCTCAAGGAAGCCAACGCGGACGCGGTAGAGATCAACAACGGGATCACCACGCGGACACGCATTCAGATCCGCAATGGCGAGGACCCCGCGGCGATCCGCCGCGAGCTGACGCTTGAGCGGGAGTTCTACGGCGAGCGGGCGACCACGGCTGGGGTCGCTGGAGGCGCCGAAGCACGCCCCAGCGGTGAATCTGACGGCGAAGGCGAGGAAGATTCGCAGGTTGATAGCGTGAGTGGCAATCTCGCAGACTTGCTGTGTGCGTCGGGCTCGGCGTCAAGCCTGCTGATGTTCTCAAGTGGCGTTGAGATTGCCGCCGCGTCCGAAGGGGCATCGCGAATCTCGATTGTGGCATATACCGGCGGTCGCCTTGAGGGCGCCCGTGTGGGCGGTCGTCTGGCTGGCGCCCGCGGCGCTCTGTATGTCGATCTTGAGGGTGTCAGCATCCCTGATCGCGGCGTCCCGATCCTTCGCGATCACGATCAGGCCCGGCCGGTCGGCCACGCTGCCCGTGACGGCATCACTGCAGCCGGCGAGCTGCGGCTTGACGCGGAGCTGTCGATCGAGAGCTCAGAGACGGCGCAAATCACCGCTTCGGCTCGCCGCGGCTTCCCGTGGCAAGCGTCAATCGGCGGCGTCCCTCGGACGTTCCGTCAACTGCAGGCAGGGCAAACAGACACAGTGAACGGCCGGGATGTCCGCGGTCCGGCCGTCATCGTGACGGCGTTCGATCTCCGAGAAGTTTCATTGGTCACGGTGGGTGCGGACGCACGGAGCGTCGCGCGCCTCGCCGCAGCGCATTCAAGGGGGCGCAAGATGGAATTTGAAGCATGGCTCAGCGCTCGCGGCTTTGACATCGAGTCTCTGTCCCAAGACCAGACGGACACGCTGCGTGCCGCGTACGACGCGGAACAACAGCGCGAGAATGACGACGACAACAACGCTCCGGACGTGGACGCAGAGCGCGTTCGCCGAGAGGTAACCAAGCAGATCGGGGATTCTCGTCTCCGGGCTGCGGCCGAGTTTCGTCGTCAGGACAAGATCCGCACGCTCTGCGCCGACGATCACCTTGACATCGCAGCCGAAGCGATTCAGGCTGGGTGGAGCGAAGAAAGAACCGAGCTTGAGCTGTTGAAGCGCGAGAAATCGCCGAAGGCACCTCACGCACCGAGCAAGCGCCGCCCGGGCTCGGACAACGGCCGAGCCGACGAGGCCGCGGCGCTCGAGGCGTCGCTATGCATGTCGCTCGGCCTGTCTGAGGACGACCTGGCGAAGGACATGGGCGCCGAAGTCGTGGAAGCCGCCCGCAAGAAGTTCCCCGAGATCGGTCTACGCGACCTGTCCCTCGCGGCGGCACGTCTCGACGGAGAGTCGGTCGGTGTCTCGTTCGGTCACGGCGATCACCTCGAGGCCGCGTTTGCGGGCAAGTCGCTGCCCGCGCTGACCGGGAACGCGCTCAACCGAGCAGTTCTCGCCGCATACGGCGCGGTCCCGACGGTCGCGATGAGCATTTGCTCGATCCGCTCGACGCGCGACTACCGCGAGGTCAGTCAGTTCCGCACGATCACCAGTGGGCGGTTCGACGCGGTGAACACAGACGGCGAGCTCACGAGCTCGACGGTCAAGCAGAGCGAGTTCAAGAACCAAGCCGAGACGTACGGGACTCAGATCAAGCTGAGCCACAAGGACGTTCAGAACGACGACATCGGCGTGATTGCGGAGATGGCTCGCGACATCGGGCACGCCGGACGCGAGACGATCGACTACGAGCTCGCCAAGATCATCCTTGCCAACGGCGGATCGCCAGCGTTCTTCAGCACCGGAAACAACAACCTCATCACCGGCGCGACCTCCGCTCTCGGCCAGGTCGGACTGACCAAGACGCGCGAGAGGTTCCTCAAGCAGAAGTCAACCACCATCGACGGCAAGACGCGCCCGCTCAACATCCGCCCCGAAATCCTGCTCGTGCCGCCCGAGCTTGAGATGAAGGCAATCCAGGAGCTGGGCGGACCGCTCAACATGGCCGGGACGTCGGGAACGGTCACCGAGGCCGGTTCGCGGAACCCGCACGCCGGCATGTACCGGATCCTGATGATGCCGCACCTGTCGGACTCGACCATCAACAGCAACGCGTCGGCGACGGCGTACTACCTGATGGCGAACCCGGCTCTGGTCGCCGCGTACTCGCTGGTCTTCCTCAATGGTCGCCGCGAGCCGCGGATCGAGCGCATCGACAACAAGGGCTCGGATCTCGCGATCAAGTGGAATGCGGTCATCAACTTCGGCGTGGCCGCTCAGGATCCGGTCGGTGCGGTCAAGGCCGCGGGCAGCTAAAGCACACGAGCCAAAGGAGGCTGAACAATGGCAACGGCATGGCATGTCCGCAACGGGCACAGCATCGATCACACGCCCGGCTCGGCGGTCGCCGACGGCGACGTCGTGGTTGTCGGCTCTCTGGTCGGGGTCGCGGTCTCCGCGATCGCGGCCGGTGTGGCCGGTTCTCTGCAGATCACGGGCGTTCACGATCTGCCCCTGCTGGCGTCTGACGACGTCAGCGCTGGCGCCGCTCTGTACTGGGACGCAGGGAACACACGTCTGACCCTCACGGCAAGCGGCAACACCTACGCCGGCCGCGCGTTCGTTGATGCCGGAACCGGTGTCGCTCGCGGTCAGGTGTTGCTGAACGACATCGCATCGGCTGATTCCTAATGCTTCTCGCCGGGTTCGCCTACCTCAACGCTCAACTCACCACCGCCGCAGGCGTGGAGGTGATGTACACGCGCACAGGGTCGGATCCGGTGACTCTGCAGGCCGTCCCGGGGCGCCGGGACCCGGAGGCATCCGACACGGGCCAGACCGAGACACGCCGGGTGGTGTCCGAATGGCTTGTGAATGCCGCTGATCTCACCGCGGGCGGGTTGCAACTTCCGCCCGCCCGCGGTGACTCGATCACGGCAACGCTGGGCGGCGTCGCTCGGTCGTTTCTCGTGGTTGATCTTCCGGGTGAGGGGACGTTCCGCTTCACCGATGCGACACAGACCCTCATGGCGATCAACGTGATTGATCGATCCGATTCATAGGACGACCCACCAGATGGTGAAGCAGGTTTCCGATCTCGCACACGCTCACGGCGGCAAGGTCGCGGCAGGTGGTGGCGGCGCACTCGCCATGTTCCTGTTGCTGATGACACAAGCACCGAGCGCTGAGGACTTCCGGGATCTCCGCGAGGAGGTCCGCGAGGTAACCCAACAGATCAAAGATCTCCGCTTTGAGCTTGTCGAGATCCGTACACAAATGGAGTAGTGCACATGGATCCCAATCTTCGGATCGCGAAGGCGATGGCGTCGACGCTGAACGCGGCGCCCGGATCGACTTTCTCGCACTCATTCAACGCCGCGGGCGGGTACTTCAAGGCCCGCAAGGCTGCGGTCGGGACGGGGATCGTCGTCGATATCGCGCCGGTCTCGAACACTCGGAATGAGGATGTCGATTCACGCGGGCTTGAGGCTCGCACTCGATCGTTCTCGGTCGTCGTCCGCGAGCAGCACACCGACGATCCAACCGAGGAAGCGGTCGGCCGGGCACCCGAGCTTGCGAACGAGCTCATGGCGTATCTGCGCGAAAACGCGATCGGCCTGGACGTGTCCTGGCTCGGCGACGATCAGGATCTTGTTCTCGATCCAGCCGAGCTGCAGAGCAGCAATCAGAGCCGATCGACGTTCAGTATCGAATACGTGACTGGTCGGGAGGTCACATGAACAACCTCATCGGTGCAAACATCACGACAATCGCCGGGACACCGATCAACTTGGCGACCGAGGCCGGCGACACGTCGGGCCGGGCGATTGCCTCGATCACGCTCGACGTCTCGGCCGACAACACGGCGAACGTCGTTCTGAAGGGTCCGGGGCTGCAGAGCGCTGGCGTTGAGCTCGCTCCGGGCTCCAGCTTCCAGCTCATCCGCGTGAACCTGTCGCAGATGACGGTCGAGAGAGCATCGGGGGGGTCTGGCAATCAGACCATGACGTTTCTCGGAGACACGTTCTAGTGATCGGCTTCAACGTGCCACAGATCGAGTTCCGCCCCGATCGCGTCGAACGCGAGCAGGAGCGGACGATACAGCGTGTGATGTTCCGTATCGGTGGGATCGTCCGGGCGACCGCGAGCCGATCCATTCGCCGCAACCGCACCGGAAAGCCGTCGCCGGCCGGCAAGCCGCCTCGCACCCGGAACGGCTTGCTGCGGCGTGCAATCCGCTTCAAGGCCGAGCCGAGCCGCCGCCGCGTCGTGATCGGCCCGAGCGGTCGGATCGCGGGCCCGGTCGGTGGCGCACACGAGCTGGGAGGTCGGTTCCGGGGAGAGCGGTTCGACGCGAGACCATTCATGCGCCCGGCCGTCGAGCGCAACGTCGAGAAGATTCGCGAGCTCTGGCAGCAAAGGGGGTAGCCGATGGCTTTTCAGGGTGGACACACCGGACGCGCATATGCACACACGGGGTTGGCGTCCGTCGATACGGCCGGGACGTGGAACGAGGTCCGAGTAAGCTCGTCCGATCCGCAGGTCACCAAGTCACCGCTGGACGTCTCGGCACGCGAGGCGTGGAAGTCATACACGCAGGGCCAGGGCGATTTCCGCATCACGTATGAGATGGCGCGGGACCCACAACGCACGGACTATCAGCTCATTCGGGACGCGTTCAACAACGGGACGCCGATCGCCTTCGCAGAGCTCGACGGCGATAAGACCACGGGCGAGGGCTGGAAAGCTGACGTCATCGTCACCGAGTTCAACGAATCGACGGACTTGGGGTCGGCACGATCCACGCGGTTCACCATCGTTCCGGCCGGGCAGAATGCCGCTGGGACGCTGTCGCTTCCGACACACGTCACGTCGGGTGTGGAGTCCGCATCTTGAGCGCGGCAACGTACCAGACGCCAGCCGGCACCCGGAACGTGCGGTTCACCGCACGCCGGGTGCGTGATCTTGAGTCCGAGGGCATCGAGCTGTGGAAGATGCTTGAGGACGTCAAGACGCTGGGAACGGCGACGACGATCCTCGCGGCTCTGTGGCACGGCTGCGGCGCTGCGGATACCGGGGCCACCCGCGAGCAGTTCGAGGCCGAGCTCGACGACCCCAACGTCCTGCTAGATGCCGTGGAAGCGCTCGAGCGCGGGCTGGTCGAGTCTTTCCCGAGCAGAGCGGGCCGCGCGGCTCTGGCAATCGCACTGAACGAACGCGCGGCGACGGCGGCCAAGATCGAGGCGGCGGTGAGTTCTGGCGAGCTGTCTACCACAACGCCGGCGTCGTCGGCGTAGACCCGGACCCGTTCACGCTCCGCGAGCTGGCGTGGATGAGCGAGGGCAGGCAGCGCGAGGAATGGAGGCGGCTCGCCGTGCTGAGGTGCGATCTCGCGACGTATGCGGCGCACGGCAAGGTCGAGTTTGAGCCGGATCAGTTCAACCCGTTTGAGATCGAGACGCGGGAGTCGAAGTCCCGTCGGATGACACCAACAGAAATCGGGCGAATGCTCGGAAAGGCAGCGAAATGAGAATTCACGCGATCTTGACCGCGATGCTGTGCATTTTGGGTGGATGCGCCTCTCACGTCGGTCCCGAACGATCTCTGGATCTTGAGACTGGTGCCATCCAGTCCACCGACACACCATCGAACATCGTTGCGTGGGACAACGAGACTATCTTGATGGACTACGCGAACGGTGACCCGACATCGCTGTTCAACACGCCGGACGGTCTGCAGCTCGTCACCGAAGGGATCGGCACGGCAATCGGATTCAACCCGAATGGGTCCGTCTTTCTGTGGTCGCCCAAGGACGTGGACATCGCATCCGCGGGTGTTGAACGCGATGCCGAAGGCAGGATCATCGGCGTCACTCTGGACGGTCTGAGCTCGATCGCGTCGGCTCCACGCGACGCACGCGTCGCGCTCGCTGCCGAGTTGGCAACCTCGATCAATGAGCTTGCCGAATCGGAACGGGCCGCGGTCGAAGATCTGTTCACGACGATCTCGGAGAGTGCGTCGGCCATGGCGCCGCTGGCGTCGCAGGTTCTGACGTTGCTCGGCGGGGGTTGATTTGACGTCACGCGGGGACATTCAGGCGGGACGCGCGACGGTCGAGGTCACCGCGACCACCGATCGCCTTGTTGCCGGACTCCGCGACGCGCGGCGACGGCTTCGGGCATTCTCGCGGGATGCTCAGCGGATCGGAGCAGCTCTGACTGCCGCGGGCACGGCCGCACTCGCCCCACTCGCCCTCGCCACACGGCAGTTCGCCGCCGCCGGCGATGAGCTCGATAAGCTCGGTGCCCGCACCGGCATCGCGGCCAACACTCTGAACGGGCTCAAGTTCGCAGCCCAGCAGTCGGGGGCGTCGATCGAGGCAATCACCCGCGCGGCCGATGGGTTCTCGCGTACGTTCGTCAACTTCGAGCGCGGCTTGGCCCGTGCCGACGACTCGTTCCGCCAGCTTGGGTTGTCGATTTCCGAGCTGGAGACCCTGTCGGCGGGCGGAAGGTTCGTCCGCGTGCTGGAGGCGCTGTCGGAAATCGACGACCCGACCCGGCGAGCCGGACTCGCGGCTCAGGCACTCGGGAACGCCGGCCGGGACCTGCTGCCGCTGATCGCGAGCGGTCCGGCTGGGATCAGTCGGCTGGTCGCCGAGTCTGAGCGTCTGTTCGGAGTCGTCACCGATGACGAGGTTCGCCGGGCGGTCGATCTCACCGACGCTGCTGGGCGGCTGAGGACGGCCCTGGGCGGCCTGTCGTTCTCGATCGGAGACGCACTGGCGCGGAACGCGACCGCCGCTCTAGACGCGATCACCGGGCTGGTGGTGAACGTTCGTGAGTTCATCGAGCGCAACCCAGGACTCGTGCAGGGCGTTGCCCAAGCAGCCGCCGTTGTCGCAGCTCTCGGCACAAGCCTTATTGCGGCTGGCATCGCGGCAGGAAGCCTCAACCAAATCATCGGGGTCTCGATCAACGCCGTGGAGGCTCTTTCGGTCGCGGCGAAGCTGCTGCAAGCATCGGCGCTGCTTCCGATTATCGGTGTCGTCGCAGGGGTCGCTGGCGCAATCGGCTTGCTCGTTCTGACGTTCGACAGCGCGCGCGACGCGGCAGGGCGGTTCCTAAATGACCTTGGGACAATCGCCAACGACGCACCAGAGGTCATAGGCGCGATCGCAGATGCGATCGGATCAGGTGAGATTCAGCGAGCGTTCGAGATCGTCGCGACAAGCGTTCGTCTGACGTGGCTGAGTCTGGTCGATTTTCTCGCTGGCGTGTTCAACGACTTCACACGTTCGCTGCTGGCACCGCTCACCAACGCCGTCAACGCTGCGCTGAACTTTGTCGAGAACAACCCCAATGTCGCCGGCGGCTTCCTCAGATCATTTGGAGGCACGTCCGGTGCAGCGATCGCTCCCTCGCTGGGAGAGAACGGCGCGCTGAACCTCGCGCTGCGAGGATTCCTGCAGGCTCTGGGCGTCGGGCTTGAGAGCGCCGGCGGCGAGCGGAACGCCGAGCTGATCGCGCTTGAGCAGCGGTTAGACGAGCTGATACGGCAAGGCGAGGAAGAACGGGACGATCGGCAGACCCGGCGGTTCGGAGACGCATCCGTGTTCGACGCGACCTTTCTTCCCGACGTGCCGACGTTCCGCGGAGTCGTCGCGTCGCTGGGCCGCTCGGCGGTCGGCTTTGATCCGTCGATCGCACGCCGCCAGGTCGGCGGCGCCGATGTGCAGCAACAGATTGCGGACAACACGGAGCGATCCGCTCGCACGCTCGAGCGTCTGGACACGAAACTGGGCCCGCCGGTGTTTCAGTAGGAGGTCAGCGCGTGGCGACGTTTCTGCAGAGCGGCAAGGTCACGATCACCGAGGGCGATCGCCCGTCCGGCCGCACAGAGCACATGCTGAATCTGGATGGTGCGCTCGCAGACACTGCTGCCCAAGCCCGAACGTCTGCGAGCTCGCTGCTGGACGCGACACTCGACGGGATGCCGCTCCGCGAATATTCGGCCGAGTGGGTGGCCGTACGCAAGTGGCGAGTGGTCGCGGACTACGGCACGGCGATCGCCGCGAACGGTGGCGTGGACGCCGAGGTCGGCAACATCCGGAAGACATGGCAGATCACCAACCAGACCGCGCGGGTGCTCCGCGGTTTCGAGGAAGTCAGCAAGCGCGAAAAGTCAGACGGGCAGGCGCCTCCCGCAGCACTAAGAACCCCCGCGTTCGACAAGCAGATCGGCGTCAACGCGGACGGCACGGTCGAGGGCGTGGACATCCGAACCCCAATCGAGTTCTACTCCGAGACGCACTACGTCGCGTTCAGCACGGTGACCACGCTGTACGTGGACACGATCCGATCCCTTGCGAGCACGGTCAACAACGCCGTCTTCAAGGGCCTGAACGCCGGTGAGGTCTTGTTTCTCGGAGCGAATATCGATCTGGTCCGCGAGGATCTGTACGAGATCCGGTACGAGTTTGAGATCCGCCGGAACACGACGCTGGACGAGTCGGCGTTTCTGCCGAGCTCGCCGGCGGTCAGCGTCCGCGGTCACGACGTCGTGTGGTACTACGTGGCTCCGCTCGAGGATCCGACCATTGAGGACGAGACGCCGCAGGCGATCGCGGAGGTCGTGACGCGCGTGTATCCGCTTGCGAACCTGGCGGGGCTCGGCATATGACAGTGCAGGTGCGGCGAGCTCAACCCGGCGCCCCACTGCTGATCAGGGCGTCGGACTGGAACGCGATCGGCGACGCCGTGTCGCGAGTTGGCGCCGTGGACTCGCTCGGCATCGGCCGGGCTGGCGGGCGCTCGGTCGTGCTGAGAGCGATCAATGCGGACGACAACCCAGCGATCCCAGTTGGCGGCATCGTGGAGCTGGACGAGCCAGCCGGCACGGAGGCCGAGGTCGCCGGCACAGGCGAGCGGCCGTCGCGTCCAGTCGGGACCGCGGTCAAGGTCAAGCGGCCAACGGGATCGAGCCGGCGGCGGCGGTTCGGTGTCGCGCTCGACGGCATCGCGGAGCGGCAGACTGGGCGCGTGATGACGATGGGCGTGGCGTGGTGCCGCGTGACCTACTCCGACGACGCGCACGAGTTCGCGATCCCGGCTGACGGCCAGTATGAGGCCAACTCCGCGCACGCGGGGCCGCTTCGGATCCTCGGGACCGGGTACGCCACCGGCACGCGCTGGGCGTGGTGTGAGGTCGATCCGGCGTTCGCGGTCCGCCGGACGCTGGCGGAGATCTCCGGGAACGCGGCCAACGGCGACAACCGATTCCGATACGGCGGGTCGGAGGTTGAGGGGGACGGATCAGCGGTCACAGATGGTTTGGTATGGACCACCACCGCGGGCGAGGAGCTCGAGAATCGGCTTGAGATCAACAACGCCGCGACGGGGCGTCAAGGGAATCAGATCGATCTTGACGCCGACTCGGGAAGCTCGACATTCACATTTCTTGCGGTTGCCGATGGCACGATCGTTGAGGTGTCGATCTTCGCCGACGACGACGGAACGGTCCGCAGTCAGTTCAGCGTTCCCAACGGCATCACGGTGGCGTGTTCGTGATCGGCGTCGTGAGAAAGAAATGCTGCAACCAGGTCGTCGTGCCCGGCGACCTGGTGCTGCGGCTCAACGTCTACCGCTGCGCGGACCAGTCGAGCTCGCGGGTGCAGGCGTCGGGCAACACGACCGCGAGCCAGATCAACGCGGCGCTGGGGTCGGGCTCGCGGTTTGTTATCAACCGGACGCACAGCTTCTCGTGGTTCTTCAACGAGGCCACCGGGGGCGTGCAGTTTGTGGGCTACGAGGGCGAGGCGACCACGACGCATCACCTTGTGCACTGGTCGCGCGAGGCCCAGTACAACAGCGGCGCCGGGCGATGGGAGAACAAGTCGGGCTCGCAGCGGTTGCCGACGCAGCAACAGATCCGCGATGCGCTCGGCGACCAGAACGCCTTCATCACCCAGACCTCCGGCGACTTCGACGCGCCCGATGACGCCGACCCGATGGATCCGGATCCCTACTTCCGCGGGCTGTATCTCGTTAAGCAGACGGTCCAGTCGGGCACCGAGACCATCGACAACACGAATCCGGATGGGTCCAGCGGAGGCACGCAGGTTCTTGAGCGGCTGGATGTCGACAACGAGGCGACGATGTCGCTGTCTGATGTAAGCGGGCTGCCGCGGCTTCAGCTTGAGTTCAGCGGTCGCATCGGCCCGTCGTTCACGCCGCTCAACGATGCGAGCGGGTGGGGCCGCCCCCTGGTCGGCGGTGGTACGAACATCAACCAAGGCTCGCGGTTCGGGCCGATTATTTCGAGTCCGGGGATCGGCTCGGTGTGCTTCAGCGACTCGACGTCGCAGGTCTCCGATCTGGGCAACAACAGGATCTTCACGGTGTCGCGTACGGGATCGGCCAACTACACCGCCGGCCTGACGCAGGGCGGGATGTCGATCTCGACGTCGTCGCTCGAGGACGACACCGGGGGGGACTTCAACGATCCCTCGCGCGCGACCACGACCCTGGCGAGCTCGGTGGACTTCAGCGTGGTGTCGGGGACGTCGCCGATCGTGAAGATGCCGCAGTACGTCGATCACCCGACCGACCCGGTGACGCTCATCCCGACGACGGTGGTCGCGGAACCGGAGAGCGTGGGAACGCCAATATGACCCTGACCAATCGCCGAGCCGCAACACGGTCTTCGGGCACCAACTCGACCTGGTGGGCGGCCCGGTGATGCGCGTGCTTTCGTTCGATCCGAGCTCGACCGCAACCGGCTGGGCCGTCGTCAACGACGAGCTCGCCGCCGAGCGTTCAGGGATCCTGCGGCGTCCCGCGTCGTGGCCGGTGTACCTCCGGATCCGCAACCTTCACGCGGACGCCAAGCGGCTGCTGAACCAGCTTGCGGCCGGCGTCGATCGGATTGTGGTCGAGGTTCCGGGCAAGGCGCAAGCCGGACGGCTGAGACGCACGTACGCGACGCCAGGCGACTACGCCGCGGCTGTGGGCGTCGTGCTCGGGTTGGCGTGGGGGACTGGACTTCCTGTCGTCACAGTGCGATCGGACGAGTGGACGGGTGCCCGCGAGGGCTACCCCGCGAGCAAGGCCCACCGGCTCGCAGTGCTCAAGGCTGCGGGGGCGTACGACGGCGAGGGCGACCCGGGCGGCGACCGCGGCGACGCGATCTTCCTCGGGATCTGGTACCTGCAGCGGCACGCGCACCGCGTGGACGTCCCGCTGCACTTCCCGGGCCGCGAGGGGTACTCGGAGGAGGATCTGGAGACGGCAGAGGACGGCACGCCCATGCCCATCGGGGCTCGGTACAAGGCCACCGGATCAGGGTAAGGCGATGAGCGACACGTATGGAACGTGACGCTCATATGTGCCAGGACACCAAACAACACACCAATACTGAACGCCAGTTCGTAGATGCGACCAAAGCCGAGAATCACGAACTATCACAACGATCACGAAGTATCACAACATCGCTCACAACGCGATCACAACCACGGTGTCACGACGAAGGCCCTTGACGGAGCTAGAGTGACATACACGTGTCGCTCAATCATGTGTACATCGGTAACTGACTGCACATCAAATACTTATGAAATCTTTGCCAACGTGAATGTCGTCGGTTCAAATCCGATCACCCGCTCTTGAACGATCGCCCGGGGATGGCTCCAAGCCGTTCCCGGGCGTGGTTCGTTTTGTGGATCCGCCTTCCGCCGGTTGAAGACCGTTAGGATCGCGGCGATGCTGCTCGCCGTCCTGATGCCGGTCTACAACGAGGCCCCGGTGCTCCGTGCGTCGGTCGAGCGGGTGCTCCGGACGCCGCCGCCCGTGGACTCGGACGGCTCGCCGCTGAGCCGGGTGGTGACCCTCGTGGACGACGGCTCGACAGACGGGTCAGCCGAACTCTGCCGCGAGCTCGCGGAGGCGGACGGCGTGGCGTGCGTGATCCGCGACACCAACGGCGGCAAGGGGCGGGCGGTCGCGGACGCGCTCGCCCACGCGAACGAGCTCGACGCTGATCTCGCGATCATCCAGGACGCCGACCTCGAGTATGACCCGGCCGACCACGCGAAGGTGCTCGCGCCGATCCTCGACGGGCGTGCCGACGCGGTGATCGGGTCGCGGTTCATCGGGGAGACCCACCGCGTCTTGTACTACTGGCACTCGGTCGCCAACCGCGCGCTGACGCAGCTGAGCAACATGCTCAGCAACCTCAACCTCACCGACATGGAGTGCGGCACCAAAGCCTTCGGCAAGCCTGTGCTCGATCGGCTTCGGATCACCGAGAAGCGGTTCGGACTTGAGCCCGAGATCGTCGCGCGGCTCGCGCGGATGCGGCTTCCCGATGAGTCGGGTGGCGGCGTGCGTCACGTCAGGATCTACGAGACGCCCGTGAGCTACGCGGGCAGGACGTACGCCGAGGGGAAGAAGATCGGCTGGCGTGACGGCGTCGAGGCGCTGCGTTGCATCCTGCAGCACAACCTGCTCTGATCTCATGCAAGTGGGACGGGCATCCTGCCCGTCCGTTCGCCGTTCGTATCTCAAGGAAGACGGGCTGGAAGCCCGTCCTACTGATGTTCCAGTCCCGGCGCGCGACGGCGCCGGACCCGAATCGAGCCCGGCGCCGTCCCGGCCGTGGATGAGAGAGAGCGAGGGGTTAGTCCACGAGCCGCAACGGGCGATCGGCGGCGATCAGTCGGAAGACCTCGCGGAGGCCGTCCTCGTACTCCGCGACGGAGCGGCCGCCGGGGATGTTGAAGTGGATGCCGCCCGTGATGTCGGCGATCTCCTGCATCAGCTCGGTCTGCGCGTTGAGGCCGAGACTGATCGTGAGGATCGGGATGTTGAGCGCGGCCGCCTCGTAGGCCTGATCGATCGCGGCAGCGGTAGCGGTCGCGTTGTCGTTGGGCCGGTTGGCTTGGCCGTCAGTAAGCAGAATCATCGTGCGGTGCGCGCCGGTGCGGGCGTTAGCCTCGAGCTCGGCGAGGCCCGTGGACATGCCCGCGGCGATGTTGGTGAACGCGTCGTAGTGCGCGGCCTGGCGGGCGCGGGTGAGGCTTGAGATGAGCTGGTAGTTGTCCGTGAGCCCGCTCTCAAGCAGACCGCGCGACTCGGTGTCGGCGGTGTAGACCGCGAGCGCCACCTGGTCGTCCGTGTCCTCCTCGCGGAGGAGGTCAAGGAAGACGTCCACAGCGTTCTTCACGGCGGTCAGCGGCTGCTGACTCGTCACGTGAAGGCCCGGCGTCTTCCACGACTCACGCTGGCGCTGCATCCAGTAGTTGAGTAGTGTCGGGCCGCCGTAGTGGTACTGAAAGCCCGCGCGGCGGACCTCGTTGTCGTACATGACATAGCGGACATAGTCACGCCAACTGCCTGACGGGTGCGGATAGGGAAGGTCATCGAGCTGAAGCTGACGGAGTACCCAGTCCTCGTTCTCTGTGTTGAATCGCTGCGTCTCGAATGTGAGCGTTCCATACTCGGGGTTGCCGAGCTCGTCCCACATCACCGCCATGTTATCGATGATGGCATCCGTGCCGAGGCGGCGTGTCGATCGCAAGCAACTGTCGTAGTTCATCGAGCCCGACAGGTCGAGCACGACCGCGATATCGCGTGGGCGGAAGACCGCGGTCGCGGACGCGCGGACGTCGGCCTCATCGACGCCGACGATGCCGGCGAGCGCGAGGGTCAGTCCGTTGCCTCGCTCGCGGGCGAGGCGTGCGGTGACCCTGACGGCGTCGGCCTCGGCCTCCATATCGCCCGCGAGGGGCGAGAAGGTGCGGGTGTCGGGGTCCCAGTCGCCCAGGACGATGTCCTCGGAGCGGACCTCGACCATGCCGCCGCCGGCGTAGTTCTTCGCGGCGTAGTCCGTCGCGCGGTCTCGGACCTCGAGCGGGTCGAATGCGAGCGCGCTGGCGCCGGCGAGGGCACTGGCGTCGGCCGCGGTCTGCAGGTCGGCGCGAGCGCTGTAGAGGATCGAGCCGTCAACGACGAGCGATCCAACGGCGAGCGTGCCGGAGATACCGACGGCACCCCAGATGGCGGCGGCGCCGCGGCGGGACGTGCCGGTGAGGCGTTTGAATCGGTTCCGGATACCTCGGGCGAGGCGGCTCGGAAGGCCCCCCGCCTCCTGATCGTGACTGGTGAAGTTGGACATCGGTTGTCCTCCTGACTGGACCAACTGGTGATTCGGTGCGTGAACGTGGGCTGCGGACGGTCCTCCTCCGAGGACCACGGAGCGCGCGGGGGGTTACTGCTGCTGCTCGCTGCGCATCGTGACGCTGACGCGCAGGTAGTCGTTCTCGCCGTAGAGCCCGAAGAAATCGGCCATCGAGATGTCGCGGAACGGGATCGCGATTTCTGCGATCACGCTGCGATCGAGGCTGTCGGGCGCGGGGCGCGTGAAGTTGTACTCCCAGAGCAGGTCGTTGTCGGGGAGCAGATCGGCCGCGGTGGCTTCGGCTTCTGCCATCGTGCCGCCTTGGACGGCCAGGACGCGCGCCGCCTCGCGAGCGGCGTGCTGCATGGAACCGCGCAGGTGCAGCAGCGTGCCGAACTCGATGCCGCCGATCGTGACGGCCATGAGGACGGGGATGACAAAGGCGGCCTCGACCAGCGACGCGCCGCGCCTGCGCGCAGCCCGGAGCTTCGAGAGCGCACCACGAACGGGTCGGGTGATCATGAGATCGGCCATGTGAGCACTCCAAAGGCGGCCGCCGTGCAGCCCGCGAAGATCGCGGCGCCGTACGGGAAACGATGCAGCGAGCTCGGTGTCGGCAGGACCGACCCAAGATCGCCAACGGGGACCCAGCCTCGGCCGACCGCCAGGAGTCCGAGGGTGGAGTCCGAGAGATGTCGCGTCAGCGCCCGCCCCTGGCCCCGCGCAAAGCCCACGCCGACCGCAAGCACACCGCCCGCGATCGCGACGCACGCGAGCGCCACGAGTCCGTGTGAGAATCCGAGCCAGGCGCCAACCCCCGCCATCATCTTGGCATCCCCCGCGCCGCCCATCGCGAGAACGAAGAGCAGCACGTAAGGCAGCGCGACGATGATCATCGCGCCGAACGCTTCTCCGAAGCCCGCGAAGCCGCCGACGGCCGCGTTGAACGCGAGGCCGGTGACGACCAGCGGGAAGGTGAGCCAGTTGGGCAGCCTCCTCGACGCGAGGTCGGTGGAGGTGCCGATCGAGGCCGCGGCGATCACGACGATCCACGGGATCAGCGAGACAAGATGGGTGTCGCCTGCGGTCAAGATCGGTCCTCCCTACGAAAGCTGCAAGCCCGGCGGCGCTCTCTCGAGTGCTGCCGAAAAACAAAGAGGCCGCCAGCGCGGGGCGGGGAGGTCGGACGCTCGTCGGTTGATGAGCATCCTGCCTCCCCGCCCCGCGAGGCGGCGGCGGGGGACGGGTTAGTTGATGCCGTCAACCGTGCCCTGGACCTCGGTGAAACGACCCGAGATCGCGGTCGAGAGGAGACCAAGGGCGCCGACAAGGCCGGCCACGATGAGCGCGGTCATGACCGCGTACTCGATCGTCTCAAGACCCTCATCCTCCGAGATGAACCGCTTGGCAAGCTTGTTGATGTTCATATCCATTCCTCCGTCAAGCACCTGACTCCCCGACGTCTCCGCCGGGCTTTGAATTTCCGGCCCGCACTCGCTGGGCCGGCTCGCGACAAACAACGCGAACAGGGGATATGTCGGTTCCATCCTGGATCGAGGCCACTCGTTCAGGTGGATTTTTCCCGCCGAGGGTCAAGCTGTGAGGGTCGTGCGGGTGTGCCCCGCGGAAGCGACCTTCAAACGCTTGTCCGATCCGGCCTGCTCGATGCCGGCGTGATCCTGCTCGCGAAAAACGACAACGCCGCCGGGCGTGCCGGCGGCGCTGCCTGGAACCAGGTCCGTCCCGAATCCGTTCACGCGGCCACCCGGCGCAGCGCCTGGTCCACGTGGTCTGCATCGTGATCAAAGAGATAGACGCGATCGAGGTCGGCGTAGACGTCTTCGGTGTTATCCGCGAACTCGGGCTGGCGCGGTGATGTCGCCACGCTCGCGATTGCGACCACGAAGTAGGGCAGCGTCAGCCCGGTCATCGCGACATAGATCTCGGTGAGGCCCCATCCACCCATAAAGGTTGCGGCCGTCAGTGCGCAGATGCTCAGCCCGAGCTGCACGGGCGACGCGATCACCTGCCGTGTGACCGCGAAGGCCGGCACGACGCCGGCCGCCGCGATGATGATCATCCAGGGAACGATCGTGCCGGCGGTCCCGGTAAGGGGCACGGCTTCGGCTGCGAGTACGGCTGCGGACATCGGTCATCCCTCCAACACAGAACTTCTCCTACCCGTTCACCATCGGTTTCGCCGCGCGGCGGTGCTCGCGACCCGCGCGATCCGATGGCAGATCGCCGGCGTGCGGGTGGTCTGTGCCGGGGGTGCGGAGTGTGCGCAGGTCCTGCGCGGTTTCCGGGCGTCCGGGAACCCCCCATGCGTCGGGTGGTGTGCGATGCACGCTGTGCACGTCTCGCAAGGGTGCTGTGATCTGTCGGGACCGAGTGGTGCACCACCCGGATCACGTCAAGGCACTTCCCGATGTTGCCGATCCGCACAGCACACCGAGGTGGCACAGTCTGCTGCGCGGTGAGAAGGGATGGCGCGACATGGGTTCGAAGCTACCGCTGGTTGGCATTTTCGCGTTCGGCATCGTCGCGGCCCTCGGGGCGGCGATGCTCACGGCCGTCTTCCGGATCAAGCCTCAGAGCGCCGACGCGGGCGTACCAAAGGTCGCGAGCGTGATCGTCGCGGCGGACGAACTTCCCGCGCTGACCAAGCTCGAGGAATCGAGGCTGGAGGTCCGGGAAGTGCCGGTGGGCGAAGCGCCGGCCGAGCGAATCTCGGATCCGGTCGCGGTTCTCGGACGCGTGCTGAAGGTGCCGCTGGTCAAAGGGCAGCCGATCACGGAAGCGTCACTCATGACAGAAGAAGCCGGGGCGCGGCTTGCGCTGTCGCTCCCGGACGGTCACAGGGCGGTAAGCGTGGAGCTGTCCGCGTCGTCGGCGATCCGGGGCCTCTTGTACCCGGGTTGCCGCGTGGACGTGCTCGCGAGCGAGCGGAGCATCTCCGGACGCAGCACGGGCGTCGCCCGGACGCTGCTCGAGAACGTGGGCGTGCTCGCGGTCGATGACAAGACGGTCTTTGATGTCGAGGAAGAGCCAGCGGAGGGTGAGGACGCCGCGCCGCCGACGCGGCGCGTCAACGACCAGCGGAAGCTGCTCGTCACGCTCATGGTGCTGCCGGACGAGGCGAGTCTGCTCCAGGCGGCCCGCGACCGCGGCGAGCTGAGCCTCTCGCTCCGCAACCCGCTCGACGAATCGACGCAGCGCCAGACACAGGCGTCCGGCGAGGGCAAGGACGCCCCGGCGGCGCAGCGGTTTGTGAATCCGGCGGAGCCTTGGCGGACGGTGATCATCCGCGGCAACCGCTCGGACGTGCAGGAATTCGATCGCCGCGGCGAGCCGGTCCGCTCGGGACCGGGCGGCGTGATCGTCCCGCCCTCGGGCGGCGGCAGCGGGTCGTCTGTTCCCCCACCGCCTCCGCCGACCGGCGGCAGCGGCGGTGAAGGCGGAGGCGGCGAAGGTGGATCAGAAGAAGGCGGGGTGATCCGATGAACAGAACGACGTTCCTTTCGTGCGCCCCGGCGGCGCTGGTCGCGTGCGGCATGGCGACGCTCGCTCAGGCGGCGCAGCCCGCCAAGCCCGCGCAGGAGATGGTCAGCGTGCCCGTTGGGCACTCGAAGCTGATCGAGCCGGGCTGGCCCGTGCGCGAGGTCGTGGTCGCGAACGACGCGATCGCGGACGTGCGGGTCACGAGCCCCGAGCGGATTCTTGTAATTGGCAAGGAGGTCGGCTCGACCGATCTCACGCTCTGGGGTGCCGAGGACGGGCAGCACTACTCCGCGCACCTGATGGTCGAGTCCGACCTCGCAGCTCTCCGCATGAGCCTGCGGCAGGCGCTGCCCGATGCGGACGTGGAGCTCACGCAGTCCAATGGGCTGATCGTGATCACAGGCCTGCTCCGCCGCGCGGAGCAGGCGGATGGGCTGCACCGTTTCATGGACGCCACGGGCAAGAGCTACGTGGACATGACGGAGGTCGCGAGCCCGCAGCAGGTGCAGATCAAGGTCCGGGTCGCCGAGGCGAACCGCGTCGCGATCCGCACGCTGGGCATCAACGCGGCCAAGACGTCGAGCGACTACTTCTTCGGGAGCACGGTCGGCGGCAACCCGAACGCGATCAACATCGGCACGCCCGCGGGCTCTGATGCCGGCAGCAACATCCCGTTCAACTTCATCGAGTCCACGACGGTCTCGGACACCACGACGCTGTTCGCGGGCGTGCCGAGCATCGACTTCCAGCTCTTCATCGAGGCGCTCGAGGACAACCAGTACATCCGCACGCTTGCCGAGCCCAACCTCGTGGCGCTCTCGGGCGAGGAGGCGTCGTTCCTCGCGGGTGGCGAGTTCCCGATCCCGGTGCCCCAGGCGGGCGGCGGCGGCGGCGTGACGATCACGATCGAATACAAGGAGTTCGGCGTCCGGCTGAACTTCATCCCGACCGTCCTGGGTGACGGGTCGATCCGGCTGCAGGTCGCGCCGGAGGTCAGCGATCTCTCTGAGATCGGCGCGGTGCAGGTCGAGGGGTTCAGCATCCCGTCGCTCCTGACACGCCGTGCGGCGACGACGCTGCTCATGAAGACGGGCCAGACCTTCGCGATGGCGGGCCTGCTCGATCGGTCGGTCGCGGCGCGGAGCCAGAAGGTTCCGGGCCTGGGCTCGCTCCCGATTCTCGGCCCCCTGTTCCGCTCCGTGCGGTACGAGCAGGGCGAGACCGAGCTCCTGATCCTCGCGACGGTTGAGCTTGTCGAGCCTCTGGATACGCGTCTTTCTCCCTTGGTTCCGGGTGAGGCGCATGTCGCGCCGAACGACTGGGAGTTGTTCGCGAAGGGCGAGCTTCACGGGACGACGAAGCTGCCCGATCGAGAAGTGCAGTGGCCCAAGCGTCTGGGTCTGGACCGGCTGCTCGGTCCGGGCGCGTGGGCGCGGCACGACCAGGATCGGACGCCCGTGCGTCCGGTGCCGACACGGCGGCGGGAGCCCATCAACCGCGAGGAGAACGCGGACGGTGCGGGCTCTGGGGAGGATCGTTGACAGCGGGACGGGGCACACTCATCGCTAGTGCGGATGCCGAACTCGTGAGCGCTGTACGCGCCGCGATCGGTGAGGACCCATCCCTCGCGCCGGTCGATTCGGTCGCGAGCCTCCTCGAACTCTCGGTCAGGATGAAAGGACGGAAGGCGGATCTCGTGCTGGTTGATGTGAGCCCCAATCCCGAAGAGCTTCTCGACGCGATGAAGGAAGTCGCGAAGGAGCACGAGGAGACGCGGTTCGTCGTCATCGCGGCCGAGTTCGACAAGGATCATCTGCTGCTCGCCATGCAGGCGGGCGCACGGCACTTCATGCCGAAATCGTGGATCTCGCAGGACATGCTCCCGGTCTGCCGGGAGCTCGTCGAGCAGATCTACGAGGGCCAGGAAGAAGGCGAGCTCCGGCTCGGCGACGTCATCACGATCTTCCCAGCAAGCGGCGGCTGCGGCGCGACAACCGTCGCGACCTCGCTCGCGGCGGAGTTTGCCCGCGTCACGGGGCAGGACGCGCTCGTCGTTGATCTCGACATCCGCTTCGGCGGCGTCGCGGCGCACCTCGGATTGAGCGCGGGCTACGGCATCGCCGACGTCCTCGAGCGTGGCGAGGAGCTCGACGCGAACCTTGTAGCGTCCACGGCCGTCGGGCACAACGACGGCGTGGACGCGCTCTTGAGCCCGGTGACCGTCGATTTTGAGGACCCGCCGGCGCTGCACGCCGAGAATCTCGGTGACGCGATCTCGGTGTTCAGAAGGTCCTACCCCGCGACAGTGATCGATGCGCCAGCGCTCGTGCCGGACGCGGCGGCGGCGCTCTCGAAGTTCTCGACGCGTGTGATTCTGCTGCTCGAGCTGAGCGTCAAGGACCTCACGGTCGCGCGGCAGCTTCTCGGTGCGCTGCGGTCGCGGGGCGTGATGACGCCCGTGACAGTGGTCGCGAACAAGACGGGCCGGCCCGCGGACGTGACGGTCGAGGACGTGAAGGAAGCACTCGAGATCGAAGGCGACGTCATCGCGCTGCCGGACGATCCGCGCGCGACGCTCGAGGCGCTGCGCGAGGGCAAGACGCTCAAGGAGCAGGTCAAGTCCGCGCTGCGTCAGGGTCTCGAGGACATGGCCCGCGAGATGACCTCGTTCAAGGAAGAGGGCGAAGAGAGCGACGAGAAGTCTGACCAGCCCAAGAAGGGCCTGTTCGGCAGGAGGAAGTCGGCGTGACGATGCAGCCCCCCAAGAAGCCCGAGCCGACGCCGGAAACCGGCGCGGATCTCAAGTCCCGCATCCAGGCCAAGCTGCTCGGATCGATCGACCTCGCGCAGGCGCGGCAGCTCCCCGAGGAGACGCTCCGCAAGGAGTGCGCGACGCGCGTCGAGGGGCTTCTGAAGGAAGAGGGCGCGCCGCTCTCGGCGCAGGAGAAGGAAAAGCTCGTCTCGCAGGTGATGGCGGAGATCTTCGGTCTCGGCCCGCTCGACGAGCTGCTCGAGGATCCCGACGTTTCCGACATCCTCATCAACGGCCCCACGCAGATTTTCTGCGAGAAGAAGGGCCGGCTCGAGATGTCGGATGTGAAGTTCCGCGACGACGACCACCTCGTGCAGATCGTGCAGCGGATCGCCGCGGCGATGGGCCGGCGCGTGGATGAGTCGAGCCCCATGCTCGACGCCCGCCTAAAGGACGGCTCGCGTGTGAACGCGATCATCAAGCCGCTCGCGCTCGACGGGGCCAGCGTGTCGATCCGCCGGTTCGGCGCGGTGCCGTTCGACCGGCAGAAGCTGGTCGAGATCGGCTCGATGACGCCGCAGATGATGCAGTTCCTCGAGTCGGCCGTGGCGGCCCGGCTCAACCTGATCATCTCGGGTGGTACGGGCTCGGGTAAGACAACGTTGCTCAATGTGATGTCGAGCTGCATCCCGAACGGCGAGCGTGTGATCACGATCGAGGACGCGGCCGAGCTCCGCCTGCAGCGGGATCACGTGGTTCGGCTCGAGACGCGGCCCGCGAACATCGAGGGCAAGGGCCTCGTGACGCAGCGCGATCTTGTGAAGAACGCCCTGCGTATGCGCCCCGACCGCGTGGTGATCGGTGAGTGTCGCGGCGAGGAAGCGCTCGACATGCTCCAGGCGATGAACACGGGCCACGACGGGTCGATGACGACGATCCACTCCAACGGCACGCGGGACACGATCCGCCGCCTCGAGTCGATGGTCTCGATGGCGGGCGTGAACTACCCGATCAACACGATCCGCCAGCAGATCTCGTCGGCCGTTCAGATTCTTGTGCACGCCGACCGCTTGACGGGCGGCCCGCGCAAGACGATGACGATCAGCGAGATCACGGGCATGGAGTCGGACGCGGTGCTGCTTCAGGACATCTTCAAGTTCGTGCAGACGGGCCTCGACGAGGAAGGCCGCGCGGTCGGCTACCACGAGTCGTGCGGTGTGCGTCCGAAGTGCCTCGACCAGATCCGCGCCGAGGGCCACGACGTGCCGGACGATCTGTTCTTCGGCGGCAAGATGGAGCAGAACGGCACGATCGACAAGAAGCCCTCCGGCACCGCCCAGATCCGCATGATCAAGGACATCTCGGGCGGCAAGGACAAGGGCGGCGATAAGAAAGGAGCGGCGTGATGGGCGGCCTGAACGCTGTCGATGTCGTCGCCGCTTTCGCGGTCTTTATGGTGGTCGCCGCGGTCTTCGCGATCGGCGGGCTGCTGGTCCTGCAGAAGAAGATGCAGAAGTCGGAGAAGGTCCGGCAGCGCATCGGCGTCTCGGCGAAGCCCGAGGACCAGGACGGCCGAGTCATCTCGATCTTCCACGACGGCAAGGAAGTCGAGGCGCTGCTCCCCGGCGCGGGGAGCATCCGCGGGCTCGAAGCCAAGCTCAAGGCGCTCCGCGCGACCTGCGATGCCGCGGGGATCACCGCCCCGATCGGCGTCGTGATCTTGGGCTACATCGGCGCGGGCATCGGCGCGGCGCTGCTGACGTTCCTCTTCACCGGACACGCGCTCGGCGCGCTCGTCGCAGGCGGCGTGGTGCTCTTCGGCATCCAGACGCTCATCAAGATGCGGGCGACCAAGCACCTCAACAAGTTCGATGACCAGTTCGTCGAGGCGTTAGGCCTGATCGCCCGATCGCTCCGCGCGGGCCACACCGTGACCTCGGGCATGTCGCTGGCGGCCGAGGATTCGCCCGAGCCGGTCAAGAGCGTGTTCAACGAGATCGTGCAGCAGCAGGAGCTGGGCGTGCCGCTCGAAGACGCGCTGCGGAACGCCGCGGCGAGCCACTCGAGCCAGGACCTCTCGCTCTTCGCGTCTTCGGTCGCGATCCAGGTCCGCGCGGGCGGCAACCTCGCGGAGACGATCAACCGCCTCGCGAACGTCATCCGCGAGCGGCTCAAGCTGGGCCGCCGCGTCAAGGTGCTGACCGCGCAGACGCAGATGAGCAAGCAGGTGCTGCTCGCGCTCCCGATCCTCGTGTTCGGCCTGCTCAACGTGATCAACCCGGAGTACGTCCAGCCCATGTACTCGACCGACGCGGGCCAGCTCATGCTGGCGATCGCGGTCGGCGCGCTGCTTGTCGGCAGCTGGGCGATGAACAAGATGGCGGTGCTCAAGTACTGAGCGAACCCCGAGGGGCCTGAACGATGCCAGTCGATCTACTCATCCCGGTCGTCGTCTTCGTGCTCGTCGTGGGCGCGGGCCTCGTCGCCGTCCGCGGCTCGAACACCGAGCGCAAGGCGGTCAAGAAGCGGCTCGAGGAGATCCGCACAGGCGAGCGCGCGGCACCCGAGCTCGACGACCCGGTCGATGAGAAGCCATCGGCGGTCGCCGAGGCGTTCGGCACGCTCGGCGGTCTCAAGGCTTTGGGCGGACCCTCGGAGAAGCTCCGCGCCCAGCTCGTCCGCGCCGGTTACAACAATAAGCACGCCGCCGAGATGTTCTTCGGCATCAAGGTCGCATCGGTCGTCCTGTTCTTCGGCATCGGCGGCGTCGCCGCGACGTTCGCGAACGTCTCGATGATGATGGGTATCTTCATCGCCATCGGCGGCATGATGGTCGGCTCGATCATCCCCTCGTTCATCCTCGGCAAGCGCATCTCGAAGCGGACCACCGAGATCCGCAACGGCCTGCCCAACGCGATCGATCTGCTCGAGGTCTGCGTCTCGGCCGGCATGGGCATCGACCAGGCCTGGGTCGCGTCGGCGACCGAGATCCGCGACGCCAGCCCGGCGCTCTCCGACGAGATGTCGATGGTGAACCTCGAGATGCTGCTCGGCATCAAGCGCGCCGAGGCACTCAAGAACATGGCGGACCGCACGGGCACCGACGACCTCGCGGCCCTGTCCTCGATCATCACGCAGGCCGATCGGTTCGGTACCTCGATGGCGGATGCCCTGCGGACGTTCGCCGAGACGATGCGCGAGCTGCGCACGCAGAAGGCAGAGGAAGCCGCCGAGAAGATGGCCATCAAGCTCATGCTCCCGATGGTCGTGTTCATCTTCCCCGTTGTGTTGCTGGTTTCGGCGGGGCCGGCCGGCCTCAAGATGGCAGACCTCCTCGGGTCGTAACGCGAGCGGCGGCACGACGCCCCGCCGGAAGGAGTTTCGGATGCGAAGAGCAACCCATGCACTCATGATCACCGCCGCGGCCGGTGCGCTCTCGGCGCTCGTCGCCTGCGGTTCGGGCAACGACCGCCAGCTCGCCGACTGGGACGAGCGCGCCCGCGTGGACACCAACGCGTGGGCCGTCCGGACCGCATTCGAGAACCAGGCAACCAACGGCGTCATCACCCGGCGCACGATCTACCAGACCCACTTCGTCCCCGGCACCGCGGCGCTCACGCCGCGAGGCGAGGAGGAGATGGAGATCCTGGCGCGGCACTTTGCCAAGTACGGCTCGGGCCAGATGTTCTTCCCACGCGACGGCGAGAACGAGGACCTCTACCGCATGCGGGTCGAGTCGCTCTTCGACATCGCGACGAGCGAGGGGCTCCGCCGGAGTTCCCTGAACGTCACCGACGGATTCAACGCGAGCCAGACGACGCCCGGCGACCGCGTGACCGAGGCCTACCGCAAGCCGAGCGTCGAAGACCCCTATGCCATCCACGGCCGCTCCGGCGGCAGCGCGACCGGAGGAAACTGACATGAACCGCACCACAAGATTCGCCGCCGTGCTCACCTCCGCCGCCGGGCTCGCGCTCGTCGGCTGCTCCGGGCCGCAAGCCACCGACAGCTTCGCCGACGGCTCCGGCCGCAACCCGACCGCCCGCACGCTGCACACGATGGCCCGCGTGCTCATCGAGCAGTCCAAGCCCGAGCAGGCGGAATACGTGCTCGAGAACCTGATCGCCCAGAACCCGGGCTATACGCCCGCGTACGTCGAGCTCGCCGAGCTGCAGGCGCGGCGGATGCGTGAGAACGACGCCGAGCGCACGCTCGAGGGCGCCCTCGAGATCAACCCCGACGACCCGATCGTGCTCAACAACCTGGGCGTGATCCGGCTCCAGAAGGGCAAGATCGACCAGGCCGCCATGGCGTTCGAGGCGGCCGTCCGCTCCGAGCCCAACGAGGCGCGGTACATCGGCAATCTCGCGCTGACGTTCGCGCTGCAGGGTCAGGGCGACGAGGCCGTGGCCCTGTACGAGCGCGTGCTGCCCGCGGCCGAGGCGCGGTGGAACGTCGCCGCGGCGCTCGAGTCGGTCGGCGAGTACGAGGACGCCGCGCTGCAGTACGCGATGGCGCAGGAACTCGACCGCACGCTCGGCGACGGCACCGAGTCAGAGCGCGCGCTCTCGCGGATGGCGGACAAGTTCGCGCTACCGATCACGTCAGTGATCGAGAACTAGCTCGCGACTTCGTCGTCCGTACTGCTTTCCCGCTCGTCCGGCCCCCACCGCCGCGAGGGCGCGAAGGCGAACGTGACGGATACGAGCGCCAGCAGCAGGCTGCCCGATGCGGTCGGGAGCGTCCAGCCCGCGTTGCGGAGGGCCTGGCGTTCCATCGTGATGCCGGGTGCCCGCGGGCTGACGCGGAGCGCGGCGTCGTGCTGCCACTCTCCGTAGACAAACTCGCCCTCGTTGCGTTCGGGCAGCGGCTCGCCGCGCTGCGAGGCGCGAACCTGTCGGCGGTACAGCGACTGCCAGCTCTCGGGCCAGCGTTTGGTGGTCTTCTCGAAGCCGCCGCCGGGCAGGAGCTCGTAGAAATCGAAGCTCCACTGATGCCGCATCGTCTCGCCCCAGCCCCACGAGTCGTCATCCACGTCGATGTTGAGCACGTTCGCGAGCGGGCCCTTGTCGAGCACCTCGGGATCGGGCACGCGCGTCACGACGACAGCACGGAGCGTGATATCGCCCGAGTCGAGGGCGGCCTCGAAGTCGGGCACCGAGCGACGTTCCGAATCAGCAAACACGAGGACGCGGAGCCAGTCCTGGAACCGCATGAAGCCCGGGAAGGCGTTGCGGTTCGGGATCGCGACGGGCAGTTCGAGCGTCTCGTCGCCGTACGCGACGAAGACCGTCCCCTCGCCCGCGTCGTTGACGTCCCACGTCACATCGACCTCGCGGCCCTGGAACTCGAACCGCGTCTCCTCCATCTCCTGCCAGTACCAGATGGGCGTCGCGTTCTCGTTGTTCCACGAGTCCACCCGCTGCGCGAGCGCGTAGGAACTAAACGCGAGCACCAGCAGGCTGAGTGCCGCGACCGAGAGCCAGATGAGGCGTGTGGTGTTCATGTCTCGGGCGTGTTCGTCGCCCCGGGGGCCGCGGAGGCGTGGAATCAGTGATCGTCGCCGCTGCCGTGATCGCCGCCCTCGGCGTGGCTTTCCTCGGCGTGCTCGTCAGCGGCATGGTCGTCGCTGTGGTCGTCGGAATGATCGTCCGTGTGGTCATCACCATGACCGCCGCCATGGTCGTCGCCGTGATGCCCGCCGCCCTCGGCTTCCCAACGGGCGAAGTAGTTCTTCGAATCCCACAGGATCGAGTCCGCCGGCAGGTCCTCGCGGACGTAGCGATGGACGTGGTGGTGGTAGTGCGACTCCTCGTCGTAGAAGTGCTTCCAGTACTGCCACTCGCCCTCGTCCGCGCCGTACTTCTCAATGTCCTTCTCGATCTGCTTCTCGCGGAGCCAATCGACCTTCGAGATCCCTGTCCAGGTGTCACCCTCGGGGCCGTAGTGCTTCTGCGCGACGCCCGTGCCGCCCGCAACCGCGACCTGCTGCTTGAAGGGGTTGACCGCGTCGCGGTTGGCGATGTCGAGCGCGGGGAAGGTCAGGAAGACCGCGAATGTGAGGAACGTGAACAGCATGATCCACGTGTTGAGCGGGTTGTCGTGCCGCAGGTGCATGAAGTACATCATCACGAGCATCGCCTTGATCGTGGCGATCGACATCGCGATGAGCACGTTCCAGAGCTGCGTGATCGGGAAGTCGGTGGTCTCGGTGAGCCACACCTCGCCCTTCGCGACCCAGACGGTCAGCGCCGTGAAAAACAGCAGCGCGCCGAGGATGCCCACAAGAAGCTGCCACGGCGACGTGTGATGGCCGTGCGTCTCGTGACCCTCGGCGTCGTGGTGAAAGCCGTGCGGATCGGACCAGTCGTAGTTCGGATCCCCCGGGTTCGGAGCCTGATGCGTCATCGATCGATCTCCTTAGTGAACCAGGTACAGAAGGGGGAAGAGGAAGATCCAGATCAGATCGACAAGGTGCCAGTACAGGCCCGCGGTCTCGACCATCGCGTAGTTCTTCGGGCCGTACTTGCCCATGTACGAGCGGACGAGCACCCACGTGATGAGCCCCGCGCCGATGATGACGTGCAACGCGTGGATGCCGGTCGAGACGTAGTACACGGCCCACCAGAGCGGCTCGTGCGGATCGTGGGCGTAGGGGTAGCTGAAGAAACGACCCGGCGCCTTGCCCGCGGACAGCTTCGGGATGTACTCAAACGTGATCTTGATCGCGAAGAACGCCACCGCGCAGATCAAAGTGATGATCAAGTTGATCTTGAGCCAGCGCTGGTGGTTGAGCTGCGCACACCGCACCGCCATCGCGACCGTCCAGCTCGATAGCAGCAGAACGACGGTGTTCAGCCCGCCGTAGAAGACGTCGAGATACGCCGACCCGTTGATGAACGCCTCCGGATGCTTCATCCGGAGCACGGCGTACGCCACGAACATGCCGGCGAACAGCAGGACCTCGGTCGAGAGGAACAGCCACATGCCCAGCTTGGCGGCGTCGAACTCGTCCTCCGCGGTCCGCCAGTGGTGCCCGTGCTCGTAGGTCTCCCAGGGCATCCCCTTCTTCTTCGGGGCGAGCTCGGGCACCTGGGTGGGGTCGATCGTCGTCATCTCAGCGTTTCCCTTCGGACGCGGCGGGCCCGCCCGTCAACCGATCGGCTTCTCGTGCGCTTTCCAACCCTCAGGCAGCTCGGGCAGCGGGTACTCCTCCGGGTCGCAGTGCGGCGGCACCACGGTCTCGAAGTCATACGGCCCGTGACGCGCGATCGGCTCGCGGTGGAAGTTGTGCTCGATCGGCGGGCTCTCGGCCTCCCACTCGAGCGTCAGGCCGCCCCACGGGTTCGGCGGCGCGACGCGGCCGTTCACAAGGCTGTAGAGGAAGTTGAACAGGTGGATGAGCAGGCCCAGCGCCAGGATCCAGCTGCCGATCGTCGAGATCTGGTGCCAGATCTGGAATTCATCGACGTAGCTCGCGTAGCGGCGGGGCATGCCCTGCGTGCCCAACATGAACTGCGTGAAGAACGTCAGGTTGAACCCGATGAACACGATGATGCAGCCGATGATGCCCCACTTCTCGTCGTACATGCGGCCGAACATCTTGGGCCACCAGTGGTGGATGCCGCCGATGAAGGCGATCACCGTGCCGCCCATCATCACGTAGTGGAAGTGGGCCACGACGAAGTAGCTGTCGTGCAGGTGCAGGTCGGTCGCGAGCGCACCGAGCGGCAGGCCCGTCAGGCCGCCGATCGTGAAGGTGAACAGGAAGAACAGCGTGTAGAGCATCGGCGTGTTGAGCGCGATCGAGCCCTTGTAGAGCGTCGCGATCCAGTTGAAGATCTTGATCGCCGTCGGGATCGCCACGAGGAACGTCAACGCGCTGAAGAGCGTCGCCGCCAGCTCACCCATCGAGGTGAACATGTGGTGGCCCCACACCAGGAAGCTCACCGCGGCGATGCCGATCGAGCTGAACGCGATCGCGCGGTAGCCGAAGATGTGCTTGCGGGCGTGCACCGAGAGCATCTCGGAGATGATGCCGAAGCCCGGCAGGATCATCACGTAGACGACCGGGTGGCTGTAGAACCAGAAGAAATGCTGATACAGGACGGGGTCGCCGCCCAGGCCCGGATCGAAGATGCCGATGCCCATCGTCCGCTCGAACATCAGCAGCAGCAGCGTGATGCCGATGACCGGCGTCGCGAGCACCTGGATGATGCTCGTCGAGTAGACGGCCCAGATAAACAGCGGCATGTCGAACCAGCCCATGCCCGGCGCGCGGAGCTTGTGCACCGTCACGATGAAGTTCAGGCCCGTCAGGATCGAGCTGAACCCCAGGATGAACGCCGCGAGCACCATGAAGAACACACGCCAGTGCTCGGCGTCGGTTGAGGTTGAATACGGCGTATAGAAGGTCCAGCCGGTATCGACACCGCCCATCAGGATCGAGACGATGCCGAAGATCGAGCCGAAGACGTAGATGTACCAGCTCAGCAGGTTGAGCCGCGGGAACGCGACGTCCTTCGCGCCGAGCATGATCGGCAGGAAGAAGTTGCCGAGGCTCGCCGGGATCGACGGCACGATGAACATGAACACCATGATCGCGCCGTGCAGCGTGAACGCACGGTTGTAGCCGTTGTAGCCCACCGCGGCGTTATCCGGGTCGGACCACAGCCCGAGCTGCCCCGTCACGACCGTCTGCACGGTGCCGTCGGCCGCGGTCTGCGTGAGCACGCGGGTCGGCTCCATGAGCTCGAGGCGGACGAGCAGCGCCGCCACGCCGCCCAGGAAGAACATCGCGAGGACCGCGGTCAGGTACATCACGCCGATCTTCTTGTGGTCCACGGTCGTGGCCCACTGGCCCACCGTGTACCAGAACCCGCCCTTCGGGGTCAGGTAGGAGCCCTCGTCGTGGTGGCCGCCCGGGCCACCATCATGAGGAAGATCGGTTGGTCGGTCGATCGTGGTCATGGCTCGCTGCCTCTCAGGATCGCTCGGAATAGAACGCTCAAACACATGCGGCTGATTCATTCAACCGCTCAATCACAAACAAACGGTCAGTCGTCTTCGGCCGGCGGGGGCATCTCGGGAGCCGGCTCGGCTTCGCCGCCCTCGGCCTCAGCCTCGCCTTCACCGTCGGCACCCTCTTCGCCCTCGGCCCCCTCGGGATCCGGCGGGACATACTTGTCACTCTGGGCCTTGTAGTACTCGATCACGCCGGCGAGCTGCGCCTCGGAGAGCTGCCCGTCGAAGCTGGGCATCTGGTTCGGGTAGCCGGCCGAAATCTTCGCGGCCGGGTAGAGGATCGACTCGCGAATGTAGTTGTCGTCGCGGGCCTCGAGCGTGCTGCCGTCGCTGAACTCGGCCGGGTAGCCGTACCCATTGAGCCACGTCGGGCCCGTGTTCTGGCCGCCGTCGATCGAGTGGCAGATCGCGCACTTGCCCTTGTAGACGATCTCACCGAGGACGAGCGGGGGCTTGTCGCCGCCGGCCTCGTTGGTGATCCAGTCCTCGTAGTCCGCCCGTGAGACGATGCGGAAGACGCCCGCCATCTCCGAGTGGTAATCGCCGCAATACTCGGCGCAGAAGATCCAGTGATCGACGTAGTTTTCGCCCGCCGGGATGGTGGGCGTGCGGAACTGGTACCCGGTGTAGCGGTTCGGGTAGAGGTCCATCTTCACGCGGAAATCAGGCAACCAGAAGCTGTGGATCACGTCCTGCGAGAGCATCCGCAGATCAATCTCGGTGTCCTCGGGGAGGACGAAGATCTTGACATCCTGCGTCTGCTCAGAGACGGAACCGTCAGGCAGCGTGACGCGATCGATCCGTGTGTTCCACGGCGACTGCTGGCCGCCCGGGTAGGTGATCTCCCAGCCCCACTTCCAGCCCGAGACATCAAGCCGCAGCGCGTCCGACCGCGCGACCTGGCGGTCCATGTAACCAAACCAGCCGAACAGGAAGATCACGATCAGCATCGACGAAGGCACGATCGTCCAGAACAGCTCGAGCGGCGTGTTGTGGCTGGGGCTGGGCTCGGCCGCCTTGCCGGGCTGCCGGCGGTACTTGAAAAACGCCCAGTAGATCATCAACCCCATCAGCAGGATGAAGAAGAAGACGCCGATCCACCAGATCATCAGGAAGAGCGCATCAACCTTCTGCGTCTCCTCGGTGGTGCCGCCGATGCCGAAGAAGAAGTTCTCCCAAATGCCGCCGAAGGCTTCCTGGTTCTCCTGGAACTCGCGCGACGTCTTGACGGGCGCCGGGCCCTCGTCCTGCGCGAGCGTGAGCGGGCTCATCGTGATGGCTTTGAACAAATCGATCATGCGTGGTGCCCCGCAGGGGTCATGGATGGAATCGTGGTCGGCCCGTCCTCGGTCTCGCCGGACCGCTCCCGCCGCTCGGACTTCGCTGCCGCGAGCTTGCGTCGGACGCGCTCACCCAGCAGCAGCGTCGTGATCAGCACAACAAGGAACGCCACCGTCAGCCCGCCGGCGATCCGCATGACCGCCATCGCGCTCGCGGTGTACTTGCCGACCGACGGGTCGTACCGGAAGCACTGGAACGCGAACACGTCGCCCAGGCTCTTGGCGATCTTGCCCTCCGACGCCTCGAGCAGCGAGTACTTGAGCTGCTCGGGCGGGAAGTCGAGGCCGTACAGGTATCGCGTGACCTTGCCCTCGGGCGAGAGCACGATCGTCGCGAGCGGGTGCGAGTACTCGCCGTTGTCGAGCCGCTTTGCGCGGTACCCGACCGCGTCGAGCACGCGAGCGATCTCGACCGCGTCGGCGGTGTGGAACCCCCACCCCGACTGCACCTCGGGCGTTGGCCCGTCCTTGTAGCCGTTGGTGTGCAGGATCTTCTGCTGGATCGCGTGCGAGGTTTTCTCTTCGGGATTGAAGCTCAGCACGACGACGTTGTAATCCTCACCGATCGTGGAATCGACGCCGTTGAACGCGGCCGTCAGCTTGTCGAGCGTCAGCGGGCAGATCAGCGGGCAGTTGAAGTACACCGGCACCAGCACGACCGGCTTGCCCGTGTTGAAGTAGCGGCTCAGCTCGACCGAACGCCCGTCCGCCTCGGTCATCATCACGCCGAGCGGGATGGTCTCGCCCAGTTTCTCATCGACCGTCACGCCGACCGCCTCGTCGGGCAGCTCTTTCCGCAGGATCTGTGCGCACGACAGCGACGACGCCAGAAGCGTCGCCGTGGCTGCCAGCATCAGATGGATCGCGCGGATGGTCATTCGGTTAGTTGCCGCCCCCGCTGGTCTGAACAGCAGTCTGGATGTCGTTCACGCCCTCGCGCGTCCGGCCGTTCCACTCCAGCGCCCCGCGGCGCTCCGGCTCGTCGTAGAACTCAATGACCTGCTCCATCGCGTCGGCGATCGGCACGCGGATCATCCCGGCGTCGCGGTCGATCCACTGCGCCGGCCCGTTGAGCTTGGTGTTCTCGGCCGCCCGGTAGCTCATCTGATCGGCGGCAAGGGCCGTGCCCTCCTGTCGCGCGACCTTGGCGGTGCGGGTATAGGCGTTGAAGTACGCCACCAGGAGCAGGATGACGATGGTCACGCCGAACGCGATGCCCAGGAACGTGACCCCGAGGCCGATCGAGCTGACGTGCGCCGCGTGCTCGGCCTGCGGAAGGGCCTCGCCCTCCTCGTGCCGGAACCAGTCGCCGTGGTCGTCGTGAGACATGCTGAACCTCTGTTCGAAAGGACTCGCCGATCCGATGAGCCCCGTGCCGTTCTACGCGAAAGATTCTAGTTTGACAGGACTCCCGATCCAGCCCAAACCGCGAATCCCGACGCTTCCGAACCAACCATTTCCTTATCAGACGCGGCTATCAGCCACGCCCGACCGAATCAGACGTAGTTCTTGTGCTTCAGGCACTCTTCCAGCCGCGGATCCTTGATCGGGATCAGCGCCGACTGGGTGATCTTGCCCAGCAGGAAATACCCGAACACACCAAGAACACCGATCACACCCGCGATATCCAGCCACCAGCCGGCCGGTCCGACCGGGTCGGGCGACCAGGGCTGATCGATGTACACCATCGGGCGGATCACGAAGACCATGTCGAAGACCTGCATGACCAGCATCAAGACGCCGAACGCGGCGAGGCCGAGCGTGGCCTTCTTGACGTTGCGGCTGATGAGCACCAAGAGCGGCACCGTGAAGTGCCCGACGATCAGCAGGATGAACAGGATGTCCCAGCCGCCGGTCTTGCGGAACAGGAACCACGCAGTCTCTTCCGGGATGTTGCCGTACCAGATCAGGAAGTACTGGCTGAACGCGATGTAGGACCAGAAGACCGTGAACGCGAACAGCAGCTTGCCGAGATCGTGGTAGTGCTCCTTCGTGACGACGCCGTTGAGCCGGCCCGTCACGCGCATCGCCGCGGTGATGACCGCTGCGAGGGCGCACGCGCTCATCGCGGCGCCCGCGAAGTAGTACACGCCCCACATCGTGCTGAAGAACCGGAAGTCCATCGACATCAGGAAGTCGAACGCCGCGAACGCGGTCGTCAGCGCGAAGAGCAGCAAGCCGAAGCCCGCGATCTGACGGCTGCGGCGCGAGTTCATCCGGTCGCCCGTGACGTCCTGATCGGTGCTGTTCGACGCCAGCGTGCGGGCGAGCAAGAACCACACCGTGCCATAGATCAGAACGCGGATGACGAAGAAGCCCGGGTTCAGGAAGCCAGCCTTCTTCCCGAGCAGGTAGTTCCCTTCGTGCTCCGGGCGGAGCCACTGCAGCAGCAGGCCATCCGAGAGGGGGAGCTCGATCAGCGTGATCAAGAGCAGACCGAAGATCGGCACCCAAATGATGGACGCGACGTTCTCGAGCTGACGACGCAGCGTGATGCCCCAGTTGACATTCAGAATGTGGAACAGCATCACCACGAACAGCGAGCCCAGCGAGCACGCGAGCGCCGTGAACACGCCCACCTCGAACGCCGCGAGGGCGTGGAAGGGGTTGAGGATCGCCGCCCCGAGGAGCGTCGCCGCGAGGCCGATCGTGCCCGCGCCGCCAAGGAAGCGGCGGACACCGCCGACCTGGTCCTTGGAGAGACGGATGTTGTCGTCGGTCAGCAGCGGGTTCTCCGCGAGCCGATCGAGGTACTGCTGGTAGCTCTTGTCGGTGACGACCGGGCCCTCGCCGTGCGATGCCGGCGCGGGCTGCTCGGTGACCGTCCCGTTCCAGTCGCTGATCAGCGTAATCTTGTCGTCGCTCGATGCGGCCTGGCTCATTCCGAACCCTCCTCGCTCATGCCGTCGGACGCGTCATCCGCGGCGGCCGGCGCGGCGTTCGCCACGCCGCGGGTCGCCTCGAGACGCTGGCGGTCGCCCGCGTCGAGCTCGTCGAGCGACGCCGACTGGCTCGTCTGCAGCGCCCGCAGGTACGCCACGATCGCCCACGCCTCCATCTCGTCGATCGCGTGGGCGTAGCCCGGCATGCGGTTCGCGCCGTCCACGCCCCACACACCGTTGAGGATCGTGTGGAACAGGTAGCCGTCCTTGCCCTGATAGGTCGAGCGGTCCTGGTAAACCTCGCCCAGCAGGTTCGCGGGCGAGTAGCTCCAGCGCCGACCGACCATGCCCGTGCCATCTCCGAGGTAGCCGTGGCACGCCGAGCAGTAGATGTTGAACCGCTCCTGGCCCTTGAGCAGCATCTCCTCGGTCACGCGGACCGGGATGTAATCGAGGTAGGTCACGTCATCGCCGACCGTGCCCGACACGCCGCGGAAGACGCCGTCGTTCTCGGCGAGCATGGTGTCACGCTCGGCGAGGAAGCCCTCGGCCCACTCGGCCCCGCGGTACGTCTCGGGGTTGAAGGTGGCGCTGCCGAACGCGACGGTGTTCTGAACCTGCGGACGCAGCGTGCGGCTGTCGGTGAAGAAGTCCGTCTGCTCCTGCGCGTCCCACTTGGGCTGGTCGTCCATGCCCGGGAAGAACCGGCGCGGCGGCTTGTCGGTGCGGTCGCCGCGGCAGCCCGCGAGCGGCGCGACGCACGCGGCTGCCGCGAGGCCCGTCAGGATGATCGAGGTGAGTCGGTTCATCTGGTTCACTCCTCGTCGTCCAAGATGAGGTCGATCTCGCTGCCGCCCGCGTCCGCGAGCATCTTCTTGGTCTGCTCCGGGTCGAACGACGGGTCGTCGGCCTCGATGCCGATGATGAACCGGTCGTCGCTCGTCGCCAGGAAGCGATCCGACGAGAACAGCGGGTGGCTGAAGCGGGGCAGCCCGTTGAACGCGAGCATGCCGCCCAGAGCCGTGAAGGCCGAGATCAGCACCGCCAGCTCGAACATGATCGGCACGTACGCCTCCCAGTCCTCCGACGGCTTGCCCTGCACGACGATGTAGTAGTCCCAGTTGTTCATGAACTGCTGCATGACCCACGCGAGCAGCACGAACAGCAGCGCATGACCGAAGACGATGTAGGGCAGCTTGGTCCGCTGCATCCCCATCGCCTCTTCCATGTCGTGGATCGGGAAGGGCGTATTCACGTCCCACCGCTTGAAGCCCGCGTCGCGGACCTTCTCGGCGGCGTGGAACACGTCCGCGGGCGTCGCGAACTCGGCCACCACGCCGTGCACACGCCGGCCGTCCTCGGTCACGAACCGCGGCTTGGGCTTGGGCAGGAACGGGATGTAATCAGGTGCCGCGGCGAGCACGTCGTTGAGACCCATCAGGCGTCCCCCCCTTCCGTCTGGCTGGCGGTCGTCGTATCCGGACCCGCGTCGGTCGAGGTGCCCCCACCGATCGCGTGGTGACCGCCCGACCCGTGATCGTCGTGCCCGTGGTGCGGGCTCGCCTCGGGCATGACCGCCTTGAGCTCGGCCATCGCGAAGACCGGCAGGAACTTCACGAACAGCAGGAACAGCGTCAGGAAGATGCCGATCGAGCCCACGAACGTGCCGATATCGACGAACGTCGGCCAGAACATGTGCCACTCGCCCGGCAGCCACGCCCGGTGCAGGCTCGTCACGATGATGACGAACCGCTCGAACCACATGCCGATCGTGACAAGCAGGCCCACGATCCAGATCGCCAGCGGGTTCTGCCGCAGCTTGCGGAACCAGAACACCTGCGGGCTCACCACGTTGCAGAAGATCATCGTGTAGTACGCCCACCAATACGGCGCACCGTCATCAGACAGGAACGTCGGCGTCGCGCGGCTGTTGACGAACACCGCCGCCTCGAACTCGTTCGCGCCGTACCAGGCGATGAAGAACTCCATCGCGTACGCGAAGCCCACCATCATGCCCGTGACAAGCAGGATCTTCGCCATCAGCTCCAGGTGGCGGAGCGTGAGCAGGTCCTTGAAGTTGGGCAGCAGCTCACGCAGCGGGATCAGCAGGAACAGCACCATCGCGAAGCCGCCGAACACGGCACCCGCGACGAAGTAGGGCGGGAAGATCGTCGTGTGCCAGCCGGGCAGGACCGAGGTCGCGAAGTCGAACGACACGATCGAGTGCACCGAGAGCACGAGGGGCGTCGAGATGCCCGCGAGGATCAGGTACGCCGCCTCGTAGCGGTGCCAGTGCCGGCTCGAGAACCGCCAGCCAAGCGACGCCGCGCCGTAGATGTACGCGCGGAGCACGTCGGGCTTGAACCACGGGACGACCAGCGCCTTGCCACCCGGCAGAGCCACCGCGAAGGGCTTGCTCACGCCCTGACGCAGACGCAGGTCCGCGCGGTCGCGGAGCGTCGCGAGGTCCGGGATCATGCCCATGAACCAGAAGAGTGTCGAGACCGTCGCGTAGGTCGAGACCGCGAAGACGTCCCACAGCAGCGGGCTGCGGAAGTTGGGCCAGATGTAGTTGTAGTTCGGGATCGGGAACAGGAACCACGCGAACCACACGCGGCCGACGTGGATGCCCGGGAAGATGCCCGCGCAGATCACCGCGAAGATCGTCATCGCCTCGGCCGAGCGGTTCACCGCGGTCCGCCACTTCTGCTTCAGCAGGCAGAGGATCGCGGAGATCAGCGTGCCGGCGTGGCCGATACCGATCCAGAACACGAAGTTGGTGATGTCCCAGGCCCAGTCCACCTGGTTGTTCAGGCCCCACACACCGACACCCGTGATGATCAGGTAGGTGATCATGATGCCGGCGAGGCTGGCCGTCGTCGCCGACGCGCCGAACGCGACCCACCACCAGAGCGGCGCCGGGTTCTCCGCGTAGCCGCACACGATGTTGGTCACGTCCTTGAACGACCGGTTGCCGAGCACCAGCGGCGGATCGACCGCCGGGTCCTCGACGAGCGAGCCGTCGCCCAGCCCGGTGTTGACGTCGCGGCCAGGGACGGCCGCGCCGCCGCGCAGACCGGCGAGCCGTTCCGCGGTGGCCTGGTCGGGGTGAATCGAGCTCATGTCATCCCTCCGTTGCCGAGCACCTTGAGGCTCATCGCGTAGCCGCGATCCCCGAGGCCCTTGAGCCGGTCGCGGAACACGTGATCCGTCCCGCCGCCGTGCGAATCGTCGCCGTGATCATCCGAGTGGTCGCCGCCGTGGTCATCACCGTGACCGTCGCCGTGCCCCCCACCGTGATGGATCGGGTCAGCAAAGCGGTCCTCGTACTGCGCCTGCGTCACGAGCCCCTCCGCCAGCTTCATGTCGTACTCCATCCGGAGCACGTCCTCGTTCGGGTTGCGGACCTTGAGCATGTGGCTCGTCCGCGGCCGCGTGTTGAGGTAGCCAAGCAGCAGGTACGACCGATCGCTCGCCCGCGTCTCGGTGACCTTGCTCTCCGGGTCGGTGATGTCGCCGAACACGATCGACTCCGAGGGGCACGCCTGCTGGCACGCGACCTCGAAGAACCCGTCCGGGATCGGCGCGACCTGCTCCGGGTCGTCCCAGATCCCGCGGACCTTGACCTCCTGGCGGGCCGCGTTGATCCGCTGGATGCAGTAGGTGCACTTCTCCATCACGCCGCGGCCGCGGACGCTCACGTCCGGGTTCTTCGACATCGCCGACACCTCGGTCAGCTGCTGCCGGAGCCGCGGCGGGATCAGGTTCTTGTTGAACGAGCGCTGGTCGATCTGCTCGTCGCCCGTGAAGCTCTTGATCACGCCCTCGCCGAGGAAGTCGCCGTTGTACTCGGTCTGACCCCAGTCGAAGAAGTTGAAGCGGCGGGCCTTGTACGGGCAGTTGTTGGCGCAGTACCGCGTGCCGATGCAGCGGTTGTACGCCATGTTGTTCGTGCCCTCGGTGCCGTGCACCGTCGCGTTGACCGGGCACACCGTCTCGCACGGCGCGTTCTCGCAATGCACGCACGCCACCGGCTGGTTGAGCACCTCGTCGGGGCGGTTGAGGTCATCACCCACGAAGTAGCGATCGACGCGGATCCACGTCATCTCGCGGCCCTTCGCGACCTCCTGCTTGCCCACGATCGGGATGTTGTTCTCCGCCTGGCACGCGATCGTGCACAGACCACACCCCGTGCAGGACGACAGATCGATCGTCATCCCCCACTGCGGCGACTTCACGAAGTCGGGCTGCTGCTTGGGCGGGAGCCGGTTGCCGTTCTTGTCGAACTTCGGCTCCGGATCGTCCTTGCTGTTGTTCTGTGGGTTCGTGTAGAGCGAGATGTTCTCGGGGGTGTGGCTCAATTCGCCCAGCTGCTCGGCAACATTGAGCCCGCCGTCGCGGCGGTCCGCGCCATAGATCTCGTCGCGGTGGTCGTATTTGCCCTCGCTCGCGTGCTTGTCGAACCACTTCTTGTCGATCGCGCGGACGATCGAGTCGCGGCTCTCCATCGACCAGTGGTTCTGCGTCGAAACGATCGGGAACCGACGACCCGAGACACGCTCGAGCGACGCCCCGCCCGTGCCGCCCCGGTTGAACGTCGTGCGGACCTGATAGGTGTTGAAGCCCACATCGCCCGCGACACGCAGATTCGCCGAGCGGCCGTAGCCCAGCGTCGCGTGCACGACGTTGTCCGCCATGCCCGGGAGGATCCACACCGCGGCGTTCTCGAGCGTCACCGTGCCGCCGTCGCCGTCCGGCACGGTCAGCGTCGCGACACGAGCCTTCGGGATCTGCGACTTGGTGTACACCCCGTCGAGATCGCCCTCGTCACTCGACAGCCCGTACGGGAGCAGCCCGAGCTCGTCCGCCGTCCGCGGGCTTACCAAGAGCGGGTTATCCCAGCACACCTGAGTGCCCGACTGCGGGAGTTCCTGCAGCCAGCCGCAGTTCGCGTAGCGGCCGTCCCCCACACGCCCGGTCGAGAAGACCACATGCAGGCCTTCGGACGCCGCCATCCCGGACGCCATCGCCCGGACACGCCCGCCGACGCGGTTGGCATCGACCTGCAGCGTCACCGCCGGACGCGAGGTGCCGGGCACCACGCCGTCATGCAGAGCGCGCTTCAGCGCCCGCTTGAAACCGTCCGAGTTCTCATCGAGCCCGAGCGTCCGAGCCCACGCCGCACGCATGAGCTGGTAGCCGTCGGGCTCGTCGTTGCCCGCGAGCAGCGCGACAAACTCGACCGGAGACATCGCCGGCTCGTAGAGCGGCGCGATCATCGGCTGGATCGGCGCGATCGTGCCGTCCGCCGCCCGCGTATCGCCCCAGCTCTCGAGGACATGAGCACCGTTGAGCGACCACGACGCCGCCTCGGTCGTCTCGGTCATCGAGCTGTCGAGCGCGATCGTCGTCGGGATCGACTCGAACACCTCGCGGGTGATCCCGAGCTCCGCCGGAGCGTCGTACACCGGGTTGACGTTGATCGTCACCAGCGTCCGCAGCGAGCCGACGTTCGCGACGAGCGACCGGACCGCCTCGAACGGATCGGCCTCCATCTCGTTATCCGCGACTTGGTACCGCACCGTGCGGCCGACCGAGCCCAGCGCCTGGTTCATCGCCGCGACCAGCGCGTGTCCCTCGGCGGGCAGCGTCTCGCCCGCGACGAGCAGCGCGCCGCCCGTGCGAGACTCGGCCGTCGAGACCAGATCCTCCGCGATCGCGTCGATCATCTCCGAGCTGACGCCCTCGATCGCGATCGACTCCACCGCGTCAACCGCGGCACGCATCGCCCCGACCGGCCGACGCGCGAAGACCCGCTTCGCCAGCTCGACCGTGAACTGCATCATCTCGGTCGGCGACAGACGCATCCGGTGATCCGCGAGCGAGCCCGTGCCCGAGGGCACCGTCTCGGCCACGTACAGCCGGCTCATCTCGTCACCCGCGTTCTCAACGCGTCGCGTCGCCGCGAAGTCCCGCGCCACGTTGATGTGGTCCGGGCCCTCTTCCATGAAGTCGCTGCCGAGCGAGACCACGCACGCCGCCTCGCGCATCGACAGACGCACATGGGCCGGGCGACCGAAGGCGAGCTCGGTACCACTGAGCGAGGCGCGCTCCGCATCGACCGCGTCCCACCACACCCACGTCGCGTCGGGGAACCGATCGAGGAAGCTGCGACGGGCCGCGCGCATCGTCGGGCCGTCCGCCTTGTCGCAGATCACCGCGAGCCCGCGGCCGCGGTCCGCCTCGTGCGTCTCGGCAAGATCCGCCAGCGCGGTCGCCTTGAAGTCCTCCCACGACGACTCCGAACGCTCGCCCGCCTGCTCGCGGCGGGTCACGCCCTTGAGACGGTCCGGGTCGTAGAGCCGCAGGATCTCCGCCTGCGCGAAGATCGAGCTCTTGCCCTTGTTGATCGGGTGCAGCGGGTTGCCCTCGATCTTCGTCGGGCGGTTGCCGTGCGTCTCGACAAGGAGGCCCTCCGCGCCGCCGCCCGGGAGGGGCATGCTGGTCGCGAAGTAAAGCGGCTTGCCCGGGATCGTGTGCTCGGGCTCGTCCTGCGAGTACGCCAGGATCTTGTGATCCGGACGCCGGCAGCCCGGCACCGTCGCCAGACCCGCGAGCGCGAGGCTCGCGGTCATCAGCTTCAGGAACCCGCGGCGGTCGCCCGACAGGAGCTCCGACGCCCCCGCCGGGAACTCACGCTCGACGGCCTCCTTGAACTCAAGGGTGCCCGCGTATTCCTCGACGCTGCGCCAGTACTTCTGACCCGTCGCCCGCCCGTTGAGCGTCTGCAGCTCACGGGGCTCCGCGGGGATCTCCAGCTTGCCCTTCGTCGAGGGGCATTGATCGATCGTGCTCATCGTCTGTATTCCCTGGTGCCCGGTGCCCGGTCCCTGGTGCCCGCTCGGCTTAGTAGTGACACGCCGCGCAGTGCTGCGGCGGGTTCCGCTTCAGACCCTCGACGAGCTCCTCGGGGCTCATCCCGTCGTGCACACGCTCCTCGAGCGGCATCGAGAACCACTCCTGCTCGACCCAGATCAGGTTCGTCACCTGGTCCGGCGGCACGAGGTTCGCCTCAGGGTTGCGGTGGCAATCAAGGCACCAGCCCATCGCCAGGCTCTCGGCCTGGTACACGACCGGCATGCCCTGGATCTGCCCGTGGCACGAGTAGCAGCTCACGCCCGCCTTCACGTGCACGTGGTGCGGGAACTGGGCGTAGTCCGGCACGACGTGAATCCGCCGCCACTCGATCGACTCGTTGGCCAGGTACGCGTCACGGATCCACTGCACCTGCTCGTCGAGCACGTACTCAGGGTTCAGCTTGTTCGGCGAGTGGCAGCCCCAGCACGTCGCGACGCTCGGCACGTTCGAGTGCGAGCTCTCCTCGACGTGGGTGTGGCAGTACCGGCAGTCGATGCCGAGCTGACCCGCGTGGATCTGGTGGTTGAAGCCCTGCCCGGGCTGCTCGGGCATGTACCCGACCTCCCAGAAGTCGGGCGTCGCCCAATACCACGTCCCCGCCACGACCGACACCGCCCCGCCGCCGCCGGCGATCGCGCCGAGCGTCGGAAGCACGTTCATCCATCTCGGAAAGAGTCCAGCCACGCCGAACGTCCCCCTTCTTCGTCGAGAACCCCAGCCCCGAGCCCGCGAGAAACCGCATCCCCGCCGCCCGGACCGAGACCGATCCCCGAACGTCGCGCCACTCTAGGGCCTCTTTGGATTCGCCCTGTTGCTGTCAGGCCGGAAAATCGGGCCGATTCCGAACGCTGACAGCGATTTGCGACTGTCTGACCGCAAAAGAGAATCAGTCGCAACGATCCCGCGAATCCTGCCACGCCACACTCTGTCTCGGGACACCAGAAGGAGGCAGCTCGTTATGACCCTTCCAGAAACCGATCTCAACCACCCCGCCCCCGCCCCGCTCTGGCTCCCCGCCCTCGTCACGGGCTTCGGCACCGCGGTCGCTATGTGGACCGTCTGGTGGATCACGCATCTCCCCACGGGCCAGGACTTTGCACCGCCATGGAACGTCTCGCTCCCCCTGCTCGCGCTCGTCCTGGTCGGCGGCGTAGTCCTCGGGTCCCGCCACGCCGCCAAGCCGATCCTGTCCGGCACCATCGCTGGTCTGGTCACCGCTGCACTCGCGTTGATCGTCCTCGGGGCCGTCCTGAGCGACACCGAGGGTGAGACCGCCTCGGCTGAAGCCGCCCGCAGCTTCCGCGACGACGCCCCGGTGATCGTCCTCGGATTCCTCGCCGCGAGCGCGGTCGCCGGCGCACTCGGCGGCCTGATGGGCCTCGCCCTCCGGGCACGCGGGCACTCGACCGAGTCCAGGTGGGTCGGCCGCATGGCGATCGTTGCCGCGTGCTCGTTCCTCCCGCTCATCGCGATCGGCGGCGCGGTCACCAGCACCGCCTCGGGCATGGCGGTCACCGAGCCGGTCGTCTCGTTCGTCATGCCGCTCAAGCTCATGGCAGAGCCCCGCGTCTTCATCGAACACACCCACCGCCTCGTCGGCAGCCTTGTCGGGCTTACCGCGATCGCGCTGCTCGTCACCACGCTGCTCACCACGACCCGCCCGAGCGGGCGTGTGATTGCCGGCGTTCTTCTCGCGCTCGTCGCGACCCAAGGAACGCTCGGCATTTTCAGGGTCGGCGAGAACTCGTCCGTCCTCGCGATGTTCCACGGCATGTTCGCCCAGCTCGTCTTCGCGACCGGCGTCGCCGCCGCCGCGTGGCTGAGCCCGCGCTTCGCGGATCCCGAGCCGAGCCGGCCCGCGGCGTGCGACCGCGCCGCGCAGAAGGCCTACCCGCTCGCGGTCGCCGCGCTCGCGCTGTACGCCTTCCAGCTCGCGACCGGCGCCGCCTCGCGGCACTTCGGCGCGCAGCACGCCACGCTCACGCACGTCGG
>JBCDKU010000004.1:0-63100 GCA_038746265.1 Planctomycetota bacterium | reverse complement strand
GGTCCTCGATCGTCAGGATGTGCACGGGCTTCCGCTCGTTCACATAGTCGAGCATCGAGGCCCCGATCGAGTACATCTTCAGCGACAAGAAGGCGACGATTAACCAGCGCGAGATCGGGCTGGACTGCCTCGACTTCAAGATCGCGCTGCGTGCGCTCGTCCGCGAGAACCCGGACATCGTGCTCGTGGGCGAGATGCGTGACCAAGAGACGTTCGAGGCGGCACTGCACGCTGCTGAGACGGGCCACTTGGTCTACGGAACGATCCACGCCTCGAGCACGACGCAGACGTTCAGCCGTATTTACGGCCTGTTCGAGCAGGAAGAGGTTGATCAGGTCCGCCGCATCCTGGCGTACCAGATGCGCGCGTTCGTGTATCAGAAGCTGCTGCCGACGCTGCATGATCACATCCCGCGTATCCCGGCGGTCGAGATCCTGATCAACAACGGCGTTGTCCGCAAGATGGTGCTCGAGGGCCGCGAGGGCGAGCTGCGCGAGTACCTCAAGTCGATCGAGGCGCGGCAGGTCGGCATGATCGACTTCAACCAGGCGCTCGTGAACCTCGTGGAGGAGGAGATGATCCACCTCCGCGTGGCGATGGAGGCGACGCCGAACGCCGACGAGCTGCAGATGCGCCTGAAGAAGCTCGGCTAATCGACCACAGGCCTCAACGTGGGTGCCGCGCCGCCGGTCTGACCCGGACCGAAACCGGACAGACGAGTGGGCAGCGGGCTCCGCTGGCCCGCGCCTGCGGGGGTCGAGCGCGGTACGCTTGCCGACCCGCCAGAACCGCCGGCCCGCGAGGGTCGAATCGGGCGGGACGCACCAGACGCCGCGGCGCCGGGGCTGACGCTCCGGCCGCGCTCTCGACCCTTCGGAAGCTCAAAGGACGGTCAACCGATGATCGATGTCTCTGCCCCGGTCACGCTCGCCGAGGCGCTCGTTTTGGTCTCGTGGTGGAAGGCGATCCTGATCCTGCCGCCGATCGTGGGCTGGGCGTGGCTCGTCTCCACGGTCTTCGACAAGCAGGCCGACCGCTTTTCGCTCGGCCGCGACGGCTGGAACGCAGTGCACCTCGCGCTGGGTCTGGTCGCGCTGATCGCCGCACTGGCGATCCCGATCCCGGCGTGGTGGTCGCTCCTGATCGGCTACGCGTTGATGCTCGCGATCCTCGGCGCGGACATCGCGGCGTTCGTCGTGATGACCAACGGCGACGAGCGTGTACCCGAGGGCGCGAAGCTCAAGCTGGATCTCTCGGCCCTGAAGGGCGACGCCGAGGCGAAGAAGGCCGCCAAGCAGCAGGCGAAGGTCTCGATCAAGATCGTGGGCCCCGGTAAGCAGGTCGTGCCGCCGCCGCAGAAGGAGACGCCCGAGTACGAGGTGCGGGCGCTCGCCGAGGAGCGGATCATCGAGGCGTTGGACAACCGCGGGTCGCGGCTCGATATCGTCGCGTCGCAGCGCGAGGGCGCGTCGGGCGTGAGCTACATCGTGGACGGCGTGCGGCAGGGCGCAACCCAGCTCGCGCCGCAGCAGGCGGTCGCGATGATCGACTTCTGGAAGGCGTGCGCCGGGCTCGACGTGAAGGACCGCCGCCGCAAGCAGACGGCGACCTTCAAGATCGAGCGTTCGGACGTGCCGACCGAGCTCAAGCTGACGACGAGCGGCGCGCAGGGTGGCGTGCAGCTGACGCTGGTCGTGGACCCATCCGAAGCTGTGAAGATGAAGGCCGGCTCGATCGGCTTGCTCCCGCAGCAGATTGAGCTGCTCGAGCAGCTCCTCGAGGCGAGGGGTGTGATGCTGCTGACCGCGCCAAAGCAGCAGGGCCGCACGACGACGATGTACGCGATGCTCGGCATGCACGACGCCTACACGCAGAACATCGTGACGCTCGAGCACGAGATCGAATCGGAGATCGAGGGCGTGCGGCAGTCGGCGTTTGATCCGACGGCGGAGGCGGAGTTCTCGACCACGCTGCGTTCGATGATCCGCCGCGACCCGGACGTTGTGGGCGTGGGCGACGTGCCCGACGCCGAGACGGCGAAGGAAGCGGCGGCGGTTGAGGCTGATCGCACGCGGATCTATCTCTCGATGACGGCCGAGGGTTCACTGCCGGCGCTGGCGACGTGGACCAAGGCGGTCGGCGACGCCGACGCTGCGGGCAAGCCTCTGACCGGCATCGTGACGCAGCGGCTCGTGCGGCGGCTGTGCGAGAACTGCCGGATCGAGTACCAGCCGCCACCGGAGATGCTCAAGAAGCTGCAACTGCCCGCAGACCGCGTGAAGCGGCTGTTCAAGAAGGGCGGGCAGGTGCTCATCAAGAACAAGCCCGAGACCTGCCCGGTGTGCCAGGGCACGGGCTACTTCGGTCAGACGGGCATCTTCGAGGTGCTGCCGTTCGGCCCCGAGGAGCGGGCGGCGCTCCGCGATCAGAACTGGAACGGTCTCAAGGCGGAGTGGCGGAAGAAGGGCGCGATCATGCTCAACCAGGCCGCGCTGCGGCTTGCGGCCGAGGGCGTGACGAGCGTCGAGGAGATCACGCGGGTGACCGCGCCTCCGCAGCAGAAGAAGCCCAAGCCGAAGCCGCCGCAGGGCGACGGGAATGCCGCTTAAGCAGATCGGTCCGAGGCACTCGAAACAGCGAACACCAACGAGTCACACATGATCTTCAACGGAATCATCATCGTCGTCGTGCTGGGCCTAGGCTGGATGTGGGCCACGCGCGGGTTCTTCAGCGCCCTGATCAATCTCGCCTGCGTGCTCATCGCGGGCGCGGTCGCGTTCGGGCTGTGGGAGCCGATCAGCTACGCCGTGCTCGGCTTCTCGCCGCAGGACGGGTTCCTGTCGTTCCTGATGTCCACGGCGTTCGCGATCGGGCTGGTGGTGCCCTTCGCCGTGACCCTTGCGCTGCTGCGCGTGGGCAGCGATGCGGTGCTCCGGTCGAACGTGAAGGTCGCGAGCGCGGTCGATCTCGCGGGCGGTCTGGCGTGCGGCCTCGCGTCGTCGGTTGTCGCGGCGGGCATCCTCGCGATCGCGTTCAGCTTCAGCGGCGTCGGCAACGGCACGCTCATGTACCGCCCGATCACCTATGACGAGAACAACGCTCGCGGCAGCCTCGTCCGCACCGGGAGCCTCTGGATCCCCGTGGACAAGATCACCGCGGGTCTGTACGGCACGCTGAGCCAGTCCACGCTCGCGACCGGCACGCCGCTCGCGGAGTACCACCCCGACCTCGACATCGCCGGCTACGCGACACGCGTGAATTTCAAGGACGGCTCGACGCGGCAGGGCGTGAAGCCCGAGGCGGTCAGCGTGTCCCGGGCGTGGGTGGTCGGCAACCTCGAGCAGCCCACGCCGACCAGTCAGCTCCTCACGTGGATCGACGAGACCGGCCGCTCGGCCAACCAGCCATACGCGGACGTGAACGGCGAGCTCATCACCACCGGATCGCTCTACGGCGTGGTGCTCCGGCTCGGCCCCGGCGCGAAGGAAACCACAGGACAGATCATCTTGGGCAACGGCCAGGCACGGCTGCTCATGACCGAGATCAATGGGTCCGGGTCGATCACCGCCTTCCCTGCGGCGGCGGTGAGTCAGGCCGAGCAGGTCTTCGGCGGCAGCGGCGACCGGTACGGCCGCTGGCGCTTCGACACGAGGGACGTCTTCATCTCGTCGATCGGTGCCCAGAACGAGGTCGAGATGGGCTTCGAGTTCGTCGTGCCCGCGGGCTATCAGCCCGAGGCGCTCTACTTCAAGGGTGTCCGCTTCGATCTGCCCGGCACCTCGAACACGCAGACCTTCCCGTCGGCCGGTCTTCGGACGGCGGCGATCGAATCGGGCAGCCTGCTCACAGGTGCCAAGATCGATCTCGCCGCGCTCGATCTTTCCGACGTCATCCGCGTGAGCCAGGGCGACCGGGGGTCGTACATCGATCCAAATACATCGGTCGGCCGGTTCCCGATCGACTCCAACGCGGCGAAGGGCGCTATGGAGGTCAACGACAAGAACCAGATCGTCTCCGGTACGGGCAAGTTCAGCAAAGACCAGGAAAAGGCACGCAACGACCCGGACAACCTCATCGTCAAAGACTTCTTCACGCCGCAAGGGGTGCAGGTGATCCAGATTGATGTAACCGGCGGGCGCGACCCTCAGTTTGACCTCACCACGCGCGGATTCAGGCAATCCAACGCCGATGATGCGCCGCGGCTCGTTGACAGCGAGGGCAACGCCTACCCCTGCGTCGGCTTCGTGACACGCGATGAAATCTCGGAGATCCGTTACACCCCCGGCGATCCGATCACGGCGATCAGCGCGTTGCCGCTGCCCAACCCGACGAAGCCGCAAGAGACCATCAAGCTGCTCTTCCAGGCAACAGTCTCCGCTCCGATCAAGTACCTCGTCGTCGGCGAGGATCGCGCGATCCTGGAGTTCAACCCGCCGCTCGTGGTGACTCCGCCGAGCCGGAGATAACCAGACCGCACTCAACACCCGACCAATACAAGAGGCCCGCCGATCCGGCGGGCCTCTTTCATTTTTCAGTGTGTCGGTCCGGCGGGCTTACTCGGCCGCTGCGGGCTCGGCCTTCTCGGCTTCCTTGGCCGCGGGCTTCTCGATCAGGTTGCCCTCGTTGTCGAACTCCATCTCGTCCTCGCGCTCGTTGTCGAGCTGGCGGTCGGCCTCGACCCAGACCTTGATCTCGGCCTCGAGCTCGGAGTCGAACTTCACGAGCACGTCGTAGTGATCGACGCGCTTGATCGCGTGCGGCAGGCGGACCTCACGCGGCGCGACCTCGTAGCCCAGCTCGGTGAGCGCGGCCGAGATGTCGTGCTGGCTGACCGAGCCGTAGAGCTGGCCCTGGTCGTTGCACGCGCGGGTCATGGTGATCTCGATGCCCTCGATCTTGTCGATGAGCGCCTTGCGCTTCTCGCGGAGCTGGGCGAGCTCGGCTTCTGCCTGCTTGCGCTTCTCGGCGAGGTCCCGGATCATGTCGTCCGAGGGCACCGTCGCGAGATCGCGGGGCAGCAGGAAGTTGCGGGCGTAGCCCATGCGGACGTTGACGACGTCCCCGACGATGCCGAGGTTGTCCACGTTTTCGGTCAGCAGCAGCTTGACGGTCCGTGCCATCAGAAGGTCCCTTCGCTGTCCTGCCTCGCCACCGGACCAGCGGAGGACGGCGAGGAGTTGAGGAGCCAGCAAGCCCCGGCCCCAACGGCGTGATGTGAGCGGAAGTATTGGCGGGGTAGGGGGCTGGGTCCAATGCTCAACCCGCGAGGAAGAGGAAGCGTGACAAATCCTTGCGGCAAAGCTGCTAATCAGCCCGCCGCCGCCGCGATGCGAGAAGCAACCCGAGGAAACCTGTCGAAGCCGTCATCGGCGCGGGCACCAAGACAAACGCGGCGGATGAAGAGCCAGCGAGGTGGCCGCTCAGCAGACCATGCCCGAAAATAGCGTCGAGTGATGCCGCGTCTCCTTGCAGACTCTGGATGTCCCACGCGGACACCAGAGCATCCCAGCCCGCATCAGTGAGGCCGCCCTCCACAAGCATCCCGAGGTCATTCAACCCGATATCGGGACGGAACACGAACGCAGACCGGAGGAGCTCGTTCGGATCCTCGGAAAGCAGATTACGTGATCCGAAGAGAAAGCCATCAGCGTTCAAGCGAAAGAGAGAGAATCCAAAGGTCCCCAATTCCCCCGCTAGTACCGTTGTGATCCCGGTTGATGCATCGAAGTACCACGCATCGCGTGTGACAGCTCGATCCCCACCGTTGTAACGATCGCTCAACCCCGCGAACGCGCTCCCGTCGGCCGCCCAGACCCGCGCTTCGCTCTCGAAGTCGCCGTTCGCGGCATTCACATAGTCGCTGCCGAAGAGCCCGAGCTCGGTGTGAACCCCATCGAGGTAGAGCCAGTTGTGGGACGTCCGCGATCCGCCGATCACGTCAACCTCACCAAGCACTGCTCCGGAGTCGAAGAGTGCGATGGTGTCCTGCCTCACAAGCCCATCGCCGATCCGACCGCCCGCGAGATCAATGTTCAGCGTTTCTGTCCCGTTGAAAAGCCATGCACTGCGTCCGAGATAACCATCGGCAAGCGCAGCGAGCGACGGCACTGATGCACTCAGCCGCTCAGAGAACCCGATCACACGGCCGTTCACGACACCCGATCGGTTTCCGCTGAAGCGAACACCCGCGTCGGATATAAATTCACCCGTCACGAGACCGATCCGCTCAGCTCCGCTTCCGGTATCGATCCATGAATCGAGACCGATCTGCGTGCGTTCACCACCGGAAGTACTGCCGTACACCGCGTTGATCCCGGCTGCTTCTCCGGCTTCGTTGATCTCACCGAACTCGCTGACGGCTCCGCGCTGAAAGACGTATTCGCTTCCCTGCAAGCCAAGATCTCGGATGGAGTCGCCGTCAACAACGATCAGGTCACGAGTCCCGAACTCGAACGATTCGAAGGTCACCCTCGATCGATGCGCAAGCACCAACCCAGAATTGGTCAGTGAGTCGAACCTGATCGAGCTCTCCTCGGAGAACAACACGCGCGTCTGATCAGTCGACGCGTCGTACAGCCATGTATCAAACCCGATGAACGAGGAACCATCGAACCGATCAGACCGCCCCACAACGAGTCCACGATCGTTTGCCGCGAGGAAACTTGAGAACTCTAAACGATCTGGACCATCGCCCCGGTAAGCGGGCGCAATCGGATCGATTCTCTGAGTCTCGACGCCGTCGAAGTACCACGTCGCGACCCCTTGTGTGATCCGGAAGTCTTCGCTCAAGCGGAAGAGCGACGACTCCCCCACGACTCCAAGACTGTTCATCGAGCGAATGGTGCTCGCCTCGAGAATCCCGGTCGCCGCAGCACCGGTGTTGTCGAGTCCAATCCGGATCGACTGCTGACCATCCCAGAACCACGCGTGATTACCAATCCCTCGAGGCGGGAGGTCGCTCGCTTGGTACGCCGTGAAGCCGGCGGCTTGACCCGTCCGCGAGTCGGCAAACTCGATCCGATCGAACCGGCGAAGCCGATCGCCCTCCGGCGTCGGCACTTCGGCGACGTATTGGTTTCCCTGGAGACCGATCTGAAGGATCCGGTCGTTCTGTGCGAGGGGTGCGATCTGGGCGCCCGCAGCGGATGTAAGCCCAATCACAACAGCTGCTTGTCCAAGCTGTGGCATCTCGATTCCCCTTCGACTTGCCGGGATGTCTCAAAGAAAACCCGGATAACAAAGAAGATACACCGAGACCCGGATCTGTCCAGCCGCTCAGAACGGAATCTCATCATCCGGGATCGGAGCCGGCCCGCCGCCGCCGCCGCCGGATGAGGACGAGTAGGACGACTGCGACTCGTAGTCGCCGCCTCCTCCTCCGCCCCCACCGCCGTAGCTCTGGCCGCCGCCCGAGCGGCCGCCGCCACCTCCGCCGCCGCCGCCCTGGCCCGAGTCGATGAACTGAAAGTTCTCGACGACGACGCGGAGCTTGGACTGCTTCGAGCCGTCGCGGCCCTCCCACTGGTCGAGCTTCAGGCGGCCCTCGATGAAGACCGGGCGGCCCTTCGAGAGGTACTGGCCCATCACCTCGGCCGTGCGGCCCCAGGCCTCGCAGTCCACGAAGGTCACCTCTTCGCGGTTCTCGCCCGACTGCGTGCGGTACTTGCGGTTGAGGGCCAAGCCGAAGTTGCCGACGGCGGTGTTGCCGCCCGTGTGCCGGATCTCGACGTCACGGGTCAGGTTGCCCATGAGCATGACCTTGTTGAAGCTGCCGGCCATCACGACCTCCTGTCGCCGCACGCCGCCGCGCACGCCGGGACGGGCCGGCGGCGGCGTGCGATGTCTGTTCGGGCGAGCCTACGGCATCGCCCGAGCGTCTGCAAAGCCCCGGTAAACCGCGTCCAAACGGCGGTCAGTTCTCGTCGTCGCCCGCGGTGTCGCCGGACGCGTCGCCCGACGCATCGCCGGAATCACCCTCGGGGGCGCTGTCGCCGTCGGAGCTGTCGTCCGACGCCTCGGCCTCGGGCTTCTTCTCGGGCTCGGGGGCGCCGAGACGCACGCCGCTCGACTTCTGCTCCGACTCCTCGCCCTTCTCGGCGCGGAGCTTGGCTTCGGCTTCGAGACCCTGGCGGTCGTCCTCGTTCTGGGCTTCCTCGAGCGTCATGTGATCGGCGCGGATCACCATGAACCGCATGATCTGCTCGGAGATGTTGCAGTCCGACTCGATCTTCGCGACCGCGTCGGGCTCGGCCGAGAGGTACGCGAGGATGTAGATGCCGCGCTTCTGCTTGTCGATCTCGTAGGCGAGGCGACGCTCGTCCCACTTCTTCATCGCGACGACCTCGGCGCTGGCGCGCTCGAAGATCTGGTTGATGTGATCGATGACGCCGTTGAAGTCGGCGGCGACGCCCTGGCTGATGAGGAAGACCGCCTCGTACAGCCGCTTGTGCACGGGGGCCTCCATCGCCGCCGTGACCTCTGCTTTCTGCTCTGCCATCGCTGTGCTCCCGCGGGCCGTCTGCCCGCTCGCTTGAAGGGCCCCCACCGGACCCCGCTTGTTCAGACTTCAGTTCACTCGTTACGACTTGCCGAGCCAGCCGGGGTCCACGTCCTCGGTCGCCGGTTGGGCGCCGGGGTGCGTGTCGGGCTTCTCGGGTTTCACTTTCTCGTTGAAGCGGTTCATCGCCGCCTCAACACCTTCTGAGACGCAGATCTCGACCGCGTCGGCCGCCTTCGAGATCGAACGCTCGTACTCGGGCCATTCGCCCTCGGTCACGCGGCTGAGCACCCAGTCGGCCATGTTCATGACCCTGGGCACCGCCCCGATCCCGACGCGGACGCGCGGGTAGTCCTGACCGCCCAGCGCCCGGTCGAGATCCTTGAGACCGTTGTGGCCCCCGGACCCGCCCGATGCCCTGACCCGGACCGCGCCGATCGGCAGCGCGTGGTCATCGACGACCACGACCACGTCCTCGGCCGGTTCGAGCTTGAAGAAACGGACCGCGTCGCCCGCCGCCTGCCCCGACCGGTTCATGTAGGTCGTGGGCTTGAGCATCAGGCACTTGCCGTGCTTCACGGGCGCCTCGATCGCGACGGAGCTGAACCGGCTCTTGCTGACCGCGCCCTGGGCCCACCGGCGCGCGAGCTCGTCCACGACCATAAACCCGGCGTTGTGCCGCGTCCGGTCGTACTCGCTCCCCGGGTTGCCCAGTCCGACGATCAGCATCATGACGGTTTTCGCTCCGTGCGATCCTGCTTGCGGTCAGAAGGAAGAGCTGAGGATCAGCCCTCCTTCTTCTCTTCCTTCTTCTCGGCACCCGCGATCTCGGGCTCCGCGACGGCCGATTCCTCGTCCGACTCCGGGGCCGCCTCCTGGATCACGATGCGGGCGACGACCGACTCGCCGTCGGTCCGCAGCACCATCGTGTCCTTCGGGAGCTTGACCTCAGACGCGTGGATCATGTCGCCCGCTTCCATCTCGCTGAGGTCCACCTCGATGGAGTCCGGCAGGTTGGTGACCGTGCACTCCAGGTCGAGCTCGGAGATCGGGTGCATCATGACCGCGCCGGCCTTCTTGAGGCCCGGGGCGTCGCCCACGAAGTGCAGCGGGACGGTCACGTCCACGCGCTCGTTGAGATCGACCCGCGCGAAGTCCGCGTGCACCGGGTTCGAGCCCAGGTAGTCGTACTGCAGGTCCTTGAGCAGCACGGTCTCGGTCGCGCCGCCCTCGATCTCGAGCGTGAACACGCGCTCACCCTTCATGATCATCTGCAACGCCGAGTGGGCGTCGAGGCTGATCGAGACCGGGTCCTCCTTGTGGCCGTAGACGACCGCGGGCAGGCCGCCCGCGTCGCGGACGCGGCGGCTGTACCGCGAGCCGAGCCGTTCGCGCTTCTTCGCGCTGAGAAGTGGAGCTTCTTCGTGCATGACTGTCCTCCCGTGGGCGGCCCACCCCGCCCTGACTTGTTGAGACTGCTTCCTAAACCTGTGTTCAGACTGCTTTGGGTTACCGCTTGAGTTCCACGTGCTTGAACAGCGCGCTGACCGACTGGTCCTCGTGGATGTTCCGGATCGCGTCGCCCAGAAGGCCCGCGACCGAGAGCACCACGAGCTTGTCGCCCAGGACCCGCTGCTTGCGTTCTTCCATCGGGATCGTGTCGGTGACAACCACCCGCGAGATCGGACCGTTGGCGAGCTTCTCGGCGCCCTTGGCCGCGAGCACCGCGTGCGTCGCGCCGACAACCACGTCCCGCGCGCCTTTCTGGACGACCAGCTCGGCCGCCTGCGCCACCGTGCCGCCCGTCGAGATCATGTCGTCAAACATGAGCACCGTCTTGCCCTCGACGGTGCCGATGATCTCGCTCGAAGTCTCGACCAGATCGCCCGCAAGCCGACGCTTGTTGATGATCGCCAGATCGCCGCCCAGGTGGTTCGCGAGCCCCTCGGCGACCTTGACGTTGCCGACGTCCGGGCTGACCAGACACAAGTCGGGCATCTCGTGCTTGATCGACTCGAGGTACTCGATGAAGACGGGCGTCGCCGAAAGGTGATCGAACGGCAGATCGAAGAAGCCCTGGATCTGAGCCGCGTGCAGGTCCACCGTGAGCACGCGGTCGGCGCGGGCGGCGGTGATCATGTTCGCGACGAGCTTGGCGGTGATCGGCGTCCGCCCCTGGCTCTTGCGGTCCTGACGGGCGTAGCCGTAGTACGGCAGCACCAGCGTAATCCGCCGCGCCGACGCCCGCTTGAGGCAGTCGCAGAAGATCAGGAGCTCCATCAGGTTGTCGTTGACGGGGTCGCAGGTCGAACTGACAACGAAGCAATCGCGGCCGCGCACGTCCTCGTCGATCCGCACCAGCATCTCGCCGTCGGGGAAGATGTCCGTGCGGGCCTCGCCGATCGGCATGTCGATGTGCGCGCAGATCGATTCGGTCAGCGACCGCGCGTTGCGGCCCGCGAACACCTTGAGCTCACCCATGCTCGACTTCATCCCGCGCCCCCTTCGGCCGTCGCCCGCCGCCCCTGGAAAATCCGATCGACCTCCGCGAGGTGCTCGGGCGTGTTGATCGACAAGACGTCCTCTGCCGGCACCGCGTCGATGACCTCGACCCGGTCGCCGTCCGCGAGCAACAGCGCCGGCGCGTCGGTGACGTAGTACTCGCCCGTCAGCTCGTTGCGCTCGACGCGGTCGAGCGCGTCGAAGAGCCGCCGCGCGTCGAAGCAGTAGTAGCTCGGGTTGACCTCGTTGATCGCCAGCTCCGCCTCGCTCGCGTTCTTCTGCTCGACGATCCGCGCGAACGAGCCATCGCCCGACCGCACGACACGCCCGTAGCCCGAGGGGTCATCGAGCGTCGCCGTCGCGAGCGTCGCGGTCGCGCCGGTCGAGCGGTGCCGCTCGAGCAGCACGCCCAGCGTCTCAGCCCGAATCAGCGGGCCGTCGCCGCACAGGACAAACACGTCCTCCGCGCCCGCCTCGGCCGACGCGTACACCGGCGCTGCCATCTTCACCGCGTGCCCGGTCCCGAGCTGCTCGGCCTGCTCGACGTACTCGATCGTGCCGCCGTACTCCGCGAGCGCGTCGCGGACGAGCTCCTGCTTGTACCCCACCACCGCGACGACACGGTCGCAGCCCGCCGCGAGGCACGCATCGACCACCGCGCACACCATCGGACGCCCACCGATGGGATGGCAGACCTTCGGCAGGTCGCTCTTCATCCGCGTGCCCTTGCCGGCGGCGAGGATGACCGCGGAGAGGCGGCGCTGACCGGGTTGTGACTCAGTTGCCGTCATCGCACCCTCGAGGGGCGGCGGACACATTCGCGACGGGAAGACAAAGCTACCCGACCAGGACTCGAACCTGGACTAGATGGACCAAAACCACCTGTGCTGCCAATTACACCATCGGGTAGTGATCGATGGTTCGTCGCGCTGCGTCCAACCGCTCCTTGCTTGCGGGGCTCAGCCAGCCCCGGAACCCTTGCCGAACCACAGACGCGGTCCGACGGGCCCCAACAAGAGCACGTAGGCCGCGGCACAACGCGTGGCGGGCTCAAACCGCCGCCACGCTTGGAGCTGGACCCCTCTCTGCCGCACCGGGACGCGTCCCGGTCCGAGAGACCCATGTACCCGCCTCAGCCCGGGCTGAAACCCGTGCGTCCGTCAGGAACGGCTCGCCGCGAAACGATAGGCACCGCCGCCGGGAATGCCCGCCGCGGTTGCCGCATCGACCTCAGATTGTGATCAGAACCGGTCTTCAAGCCGGTCTTGGAACTGGTCGGACGCTCTCACGCCGCCCGGCCGCGGAGCATCCGGATCGGCGCGGTGCCGATGACGCACGCTGTGCTGGCGAGAAGAAGGGCCGCGCATCCCGGCGTCATCGGGATCGCCCAGCGGTTCTCCCGAGTCGTCGTCGCGGGCTCGCTCACGCGCTGGCCCGCCGCCACGGCCGAGACGAGTGACGCCGCAAGGGCCGCCACCGCGATCCAGGCCATCAGCCGATACGCCCTTACCTCGAACCGCATCGCTCACTCCCTCATCACCCGCGGCCCGCGTTCTCACCCGCCGGCCGCCGCGACTCACTGTCTCCACCGAAACAATACCCCCGCATCTCATTGACGCAACAGCGCAGCACAAAACCGGCGCGCTTCTTCGGGCAGTCTTCAACAAACCGGCGGTTCTCTCGGGGATCTGTTCAGGATGCGCGAGTTATGAAGCAGGGTCTGCATCAATGACTTGCGCGCCGTCATCGCCCGCATCATCATCACCGGCTGCATGCGCCGCCGCGATCGCGGAGTCACCGACGATCTCGTAGCACGTCGCGAGCAGCCCCACGAGCGGGAAGCGGCCCTCGAACGGGCTCGGGCCCAAGCGCCGCAGCAGCGGCTGCTTGATATCCGGCGGCTGGATCAACGCCGCGGGCAGCTCCGCGTCCGGAGGCATGGACCAGAAGTCACCCCCGCACTCCTCGATCGGACGCGGCTCGTACGTCGAGACGCCCGCAACGTGTGGCCGGTGCACGGGCTGCGCGCCGGGACCCTGCCCCGCGAGCGCGCGGCGCTCACGCAGATGATCGATCAGCTCCTGACCGGGCAAGCCCCGCAAGTCGAACAGCAACAGCGGCTCGGCCTGCAGCTTCTCTGCCGCCAGCGCCGCGAGACACACCGTGTGCTTGCACCACGTTTCGGCCTCGCGGCACGAGCACGCGAGCTTGAACTCCTCGGGGTGCGTCGGGAACAGCTTCAGCCCGTGCGGCGCGAAGACGTCCTCGATGTTGGGCGGCAGCTCGGCCGCGAGCAGCTTGGCGGCGTAGATCGCCTGCGACGCCATCGCGTCGATCAGCGCTTCCTTCTGCGGTCCGGTAAACGGCGCGAGGTGCAGCTTCGTGACGTACGGCCGCTGACGGCGACCCTGCACGGAGCCCTTGGCTTCGCCGTCCTCGAAGTCGAGCCGCCGCGTCTGGCCCTGCCGCGCGTACTCCATCCCCTCGCGGAACGCGTCCCCGCTCGCGGCCGCCTCGACGACGCGGAGCAGCCGCTGGGTGATCCAGCCGAACGCCTCGCCTTCCTTGGTCTGCAGCTTGAGCCCGCCCCGGACCCGACGCGGGTTCTCCGGCAGCTTCGCGGGCCTGCGGAACGGCACGTGCTCCTTGGGCTTCTCCGGCTTCTCGGGGATCTTGCCGGAGAGCTGCGCCCGCTCGACGGGCTTCGCCTCGCGCTCGTCCGGCTTATTCGCCTCACCCTCGGCCATGCACCGCCTCCAAAGAGCAGAATCCCGAAGGGAAAGGGTTGGCACACAACTCGTCAATGTCGAGGTCGCCGTCCTCGCCCCCCGAGAGAGGGCCAGCAATCGGCCTCTGCGTTCTACTATTGCTCTGGCCGAATGCCGAGTGCCCCATGCCGAATGCCTCGTCCCTCCACGCCTTCCTCACCGCCGATACCTGGCTCTGGCCGGCCGCGGTCTGGACGCTCCTCATCCTCGGCGGCTGGCTCCTGCTCTTCGCGCTGTTCTGGGACCGCCCGGGCGTGCTCGGTCGCCCGGCCGAGCGGTGCAAATGCTGCCGCTACGACCTGACACGGACCACGGGCGAGATCGTCCGCTGCCCGGAGTGCGGCGCGACGCACTGGTCGCGGCGGGAGCTACGGAAGGTGCGGCGGAAGTGGGTGGTGGCGTGGGTTGGGGTGGTGGTGTTTGCGGCGGCGTGGGCCGGGCATCGGCGGCGCGAGCTCTCGTGGTTCGGCGAGATCGCGTTGTTGCCGCCGCCGGTGTTGCTCCTGACACGCTCACCGCTCGAGCTTCTGAATCAGGGACCCGATCGGGACGGGTGGTGGGAGTACTCCGCGAGCTTCGGCCTCCCCGAGCACACCGCGACGCAAGTACCGGAATGGCTGCAAAGCCGGTGGCTTGAGAGGCTTGATGGCTCACGATCACACGTCAAGGTCGATACCGATGACTACTGGTTGACGTATGACACAAAAGGACTCTTCGGAACATCGCGCTTTGATCCCAGCCTCTACGAGAGGGATCTTGGTGGACCGCTTGGACAGGACGACCCGTGGATGCACGGGTGGGGGTTCTTCTATCGCATGAAGAACGTCGCAGAACCGCTCCAAACAGAACTTGTCGATGTACTTCATGTCGAAGAAGTGACGATGCAACTTGATGGATCGATCAGAGCGATCGCACGCGAGCAATCAGAGCAATCAACAACTCCACCTATGATCAGCGTGCTCGGAACGCTGGCAATAGGCCAATCCGAGGGCGGGCATGAAACAACGGAGCGATTCCTCGACTGGCTCTTGAAAGACCGGCCGTGGCCCGAGTCCAGCGACGACGCATTCGAGATCTTGCCCGAGATCGAGTACCGGATTCTCTCGTTCAGCGCCGACCTCGCCGTCACGAATCGGGTTCGCGACACCATACATTGCTCGGGATTCAGCACTCTCGTTTCTTACTCAGCACGCCGTGCTGCCGAACGAGGACTTGTTGCCGAAGCGCGCGGACGCTGGCCCTACGAACGCCTCGCGTGGGTCGTCGGCGGCAAGCTCCTCGTTGGCACGACACCCGACCTCGCCCCGGACCTCATCGCCTTCATGAACCACATCCGCAACACCGGCGAGATCCCGGGCGAGGACTGGGTGCCGCCGAGCGGGCGTGGGAACGCCGACGACTAAACGAGCCCTCGCCGTGAGGCGAGGGTTGTTGAACTTTCGTTACCCCTCGCTCGCGCGAGGGGCTCGTTTGTGCTCGGTCGTTTCGACGATCTCAACCAACCGCTCGCACACGCCGCTCGGGTCGTCCGAGCCGCAGACCGCCGAGCTCACCGCGAGGCCGCGGGCTCCGGCGCCGACGACCTCCGCCGCGTTGTCGGGTGTGATGCCGCCGATCGCGAGGTGCGGGATGTGGCTCACCGCGTCGTCGTTGAGGTACGCCCGCACCGCGGCGGGGCCCGCGGTGAAGTTCTTGGGCTTGGTTGTCGAGGTGAACATCGGGCCGATTCCGCAGACACTCGCGCCGTCGCGGACGGCTTGCCGCGCCTGCTCCACGTTCGCCGTCGAGACGCCCACGATCGCGCCGGCGCCCATGATCTCGCGTGCGGCACGCACGGGCAGGTCGGTCTGCCCGAGGTGCACGCCCGTCGCGCCGGCCAGCAGCGCGATGTCGGGCCGATCGTTGATGATCACCGCCGCGCGACCGTCGACGAGCTCGATCAGTTCCCGCGCGCGATCAAGCAGCGGGCCGCCGTCGAGTTCTTTCTCGCGGAGCTGGATGCAGTCCGCGCCGCCCGCGATCGCGCCCGCGACCACGTCACGCCACGGCTTGGCGCACAGCGACTCGGTCACCAACACGCACAGCCTCCACTGCGGCGCGAGCCCGGGCAGCGCCAGCCGCAGCTCGCGGTCCACGTCGTAGAGCTCGTACCGGATCGCCTCGAAGTCGGCCGAGCCGTGCATCTTGCCGACCTCTTCGAGCGTGCGAACAGCCTCGGTCGCCCGCGCCCCCGCGGCCGACGCGATGCCGAGCCAATCGGTCCTGTCCATTTCCTCGCGCGTTGTCACGCCCGTCCCGACATCGCCCGGTGTGTCGCGGGCCGCGGTAAGCAGGCCCGGCGGCAGGTCGAGGGCTGCGATGGCGGCCGTCAGCCGGTGGCGGAGTGACTTGAGCCGTGCGCACAGGGGCTGGTGGTCCAGCGCGAACCGCGCGAGATCCTCCATCGTCCGCAGGCCCTCGCGGCAGCGGTTCGCGGCGGCGTCGATGATGCGGGCCTCGGTGCGCATGGGCGATTCAAGGCCCCGCGCCGCGTGGACGCTCCGGCCGCCCTTCAATAGATCGTGACGATCCCCTTCGAGGACGAGCCGTCGGTCGCGACCCCGGACCTGCCGGGCGAGGTCTACGTGGGCCAGACCCGCGAGGAACTCCTCGACGCGATCGGCGCGGACGTGCTCATCCACGCCCAGCTCTGCGAGCGCAAATGCGGGGACTTCCACCTGCTCATGACCGCCGGGCCCGGCCCCGAGGCCCTGTGCGTCCGCCTGATGACCGATCCGCAGTTCCGCGACATCCCCTGGCGAAAGACCAACGTCTGGCTCGCGGCCGAAGCAGAAGTCGAGATCGACGACACCCGCTCGACGCACAAGCGGCTCGCCGATTTGCTCGTCGGGCACTCGGGGATGCCGCGGTCGAACGTCCACGCGGTGCCGTGGCAGACGGGAAACCCGCAGAAGAAGTACGGCGAGAAGCTCTTCAAGGCGCTCTCCCGCCGCGAGCGAGGACACGATCGGCCCGACTGCGCGATCCTGTCGATCGACCCGGACAGCTCGGTCGTCGCCGCTCCCGCGTGGCGGCCGGGCCGCGCGGACACCGGGGCGTTCGAGGCGGTCGAGAGCGACGTCGCGGGCGTCGGAGGGATCAGCGCCTCGCCCACGCTGCTCAGCGCGGCCCGCGTCGTCGCGATGATCGGGACGGGCGAGTCGTGCCGCGGCGCGGTCGCGGGCGCGGTGGCCGGTGCGCCGGGCTCGGAGGTCTGGGCGCGGGCCGAGCCGCTCGCGGGCGTGATGCGGTGGTATCTGGATGAGGCCGCGGTTCCCGCGAGCGCCGGGGGTGGATCGTGAGCGCGCCGTCCATCGAGCCCAACGAGCGCGTCACATTCGGCATGCGCTACGAGGACGAGCACCTGCTCGTCGTGGACAAGCCCGCCCGCGTTGTCACGCAGCCCGGCGTCGGGCACCAGCACGACACCCTGCTCAACGGACTTTTCGCGCAGCACGGCGAGCAGCTCCAGCAGCTCGGCGAACGCCGCGACTTTGGGCTGGTGCACCGGCTCGACCGGCTGACATCCGGGCTCGTCGTCGTCGCGCTGAACGCGCCGGCGTACGACGGCCTCCGCGCGCAGTTCACCGAGCGCGACATCAAGAAGTTCTATTACGCCGTCTGCCACAAAGCCCCGAAGGAGCCCACCGGCATCATCAAGCGGGCCCTGCTCGAGAAGACCGAACGGGTGACCAAGTACACCTCGATGAAGACCAGCGTGATCTCGACGTCGGGCAAGCCCGCCGCGACGGGCTACCGCGTGCTCGACGTCGCGAAGATCGGCACCGCCCTGCTCGAGGCCCGCCCGATGACGGGGAGGTTGCATCAGGTCCGCGTGCACCTGACCTCGATCGGTTGCGCGATCCTGGGCGACGACACCTACGGGCCCAAGTCCGTCAAGTCCGCGTCACGCCGCCTCGCCCTGCACGCTCACCGGCTCGTCTTCGAGCACCCCGTCACGGGCGAGGAAATGGACGTCCGCTCGTCGCTCCCGAAGGACCTGCGGGCGCTCATCCGCCGGCACGGCTTGCGGCTTCCGAGCGAGATCGAAGCAGCGGCACCCGACAAGCCCTCGCCGTAAGGCGAGGGTCCGGGCGGAGGAGAAACCCTCGCCTCACGGCGAGGACTTGTTTTGCCGATCACACACACCCCATCAGCTCTGCCGCGATCCCGTCGGCGAACATCATCCCCTCGTCGGTCAGCGACCACCGCTCGCCCCGCAGCGCGCCGGGCTCGACGTGCCCCGCTCCGACACGCTCGGCGATCATCGCGCGGAGGCGATCAGGCACCGCCGCATCGATCTCGCCCGCTGCGCGAAGGACCGCACGGGCATCGAGACCCTCGCTGATCCGCACGCCGGTCATGAGCTTCTCCTGGAGCGCCCGCCGTGGGTCGGGCGCCTCGTGATCGACGATCGGGGCGAAGCCGTCCTCGTCGATGTGCAGGTAGTCATCGAGCCGGGGTGTGTTCTTCCAGCGGTGACCGGAAATGTGCGCGCTACCCGACGCCCCGGCGGCGAGCCACTGGTCCTGCTGCCAGTAGGCGATGTTGTGGCGGGACTCGGCACCGGGCTTGGCGTAATTCGAGACCTCGTAGCGCTCGAGACCCGCCTCTCGCGCCATCGCGAGCGTGTCGCGGAGCATCTCGACCTCGGTCGATTCCTCTGCGGGCTCGACCATGCCGCGCTCGAGCCGCGCGGTCAGCGCGGTGCCGGGCTCGTAGGTGAGGCAGTACGCGGACAGGTGCTCGGTCCCGAGCGCGAGCGCGGTCTCGAGATCGCGGCGCCACTCCGCAGGCGTCTGACCGGGGACGGCGAAGATCAGATCGACCGACTGCCGGTTGATCCCGGCCGCGCGCGCCAACTCGACGGCCTTCGCGACGTTCTCCGGGTCGTGCCAGCGTTCGAGCGTCTTTAGGTGCGCGGCGTCGAACGACTGCGCGCCGATGCTCACGCGGTTGACGCCGCCGCCGGCGAGGACGGTCATCAGCTCAGGCGTGACGGTCTCGGGGTTGCACTCGACGGTGAACTCGGGCGACTCGGACAGGTCAAACTCGGTCTTGAGGCAAACCAGCAGCCGTTCCCATAGATCCGGGCGCAGCAGGCTCGGCGTGCCGCCGCCAACGAAGATCGTCCGAAGCGGGTTGCCACCCGTCAGCGGCGCCAGCGCCGCCAACTCACGGATGAGCCGGTCGGTGAACTCGGCCTGCCGGTCCTGGCGGTCCACGATGGAGTAGAAATCGCAGTAGTGGCACTTGTGGAAGCAAAACGGCACATGGACGTACAGCGACCGAACCGGCTCCCAACCGGGATCTGACGCGGCGGCCACGAGGATGGTCGAGACCGGGCCCGCGGCGGTTGTGCGGGCGAGGTGAGATCGGGTTTGCCGCAGGGGTGGCATTTCGGTATCGTTCCCCGGTTCCGGACTGCTCGTCGGAACCGCCGCGCCGATCGGCCCGAAATCAGTTCCGAATGGAGTTGCCACATGCCCGCTGAGGTCATCCTCGTTCGTGTCCAAGCCGACGGCCAGACCACGCCGGCCCCGCTGAAGAAGGATCTCTCGATCATCGGGCGCGGCACGGACTGCCAGATCCGGATCCCCGCAGGCGATGTCTCGCGGCATCACTGCCACGTCGAGCGAACCGACGGCGGCGTCACGATCAAGGACCTCGACTCGCGGAACGGCACGTTCGTGAACGCGGACCGGATCGAGGAACACGAACTCGAGCCGGGCGACGTGATCACGGTCGGCCAATTCGTGTTTGTCGCCCAGATCGACGGTGAGCCGGGCGAGTTCAGCGCGAGCGAGAAATACACGCTCGGCGCGAAGGCGATCGGCCCGGAGACCGCCGGCGCGGTCGCGAAGCCCAAAGACACCAAGGCAGAGGCCGGTGGGCGCGGCAGCCTGATGGCAGCGGAAGGTCTTGGTTCAGGGAACCTCGACGACAGCAGCGTCGTGGACTTTGACTTCGATTTCGACGACGAAGAGGACGACGAGCAGCCGCCGCTCTGAATGCATTGAAGAGTCCGCTCAGGCGGCGTCGTTGTCGCGGTCGAGCTGGTCCGCCTTCTTGCGGCGTCCCGCACCAGGCTGGGTCGGGACGCGGATGACGGTGCCGCAGTTGCGGCAGCGGACGCTCTTGCCCCGCGCGTTGGACGGCACAGCCAGCACCTTGCGGCACGACAAACTCGGACACATGATTCGGATCGGGTCGTCGGACATAAGTACTCTCGCCGCCGCTGCGGTCGGCGAATCGGTCCGATCAGTGCGGAACTTCACCGCGCGATCGGTTTCCGCGGCTTGCGAGCACGGCTCCAATCCCCGGTTTCCGGGCAGGACCCGGGCCGCCGGCACTTCTACCCTGTCCCTTCAGGGCTGAAGAACCGGCGCGGACGCCTGTCGCGGCCACGGCATTGGACGGGGCATCGATGACTTCACCGGGGCAAACGGGACCTTCGGACGGCACGTGTTCGGCGGTCGTCGGCCTGCAATGGGGCGACGAGGGCAAGGGCAAGGTCGTCGATCTGCTGACCGCGGACCACGACGTGGTGGTCCGATACAACGGCGGCGCGAACGCGGGCCACTCGGTGGTCGTGGGCGGCGAGCGGTACGCCCTGCACCTGATCCCCTCGGGCGTGCTGCACGAGGGCAAGAAGTCGGTCATCGGCAACGGCGTCGTCGTCGATCCCGAGCGGCTGCTCGAGGAGATCGACGTCCTCGAATCGCGCGGTGTGGACACGAGGGGGCTGGTCGTTTCGGACCGGGCCCATGTGGTGCTGCCGTACCACAAGGCAGAGGACGGGCTGCGCGAGGAGCTGCTCAAGAGCGGCAAGGCGGGCGAGCGTGTCGGCGCGGGGACGAGTCAGGAGATCGGCACGACCCGCCGCGGCATCGGGCCCTGCTACGCGGACAAGGTGACCCGCGCGACGGGCGTCCGGATGGGCGACCTCGCGCGGCCCGAGCAGCTGCGCCAGAAGGTCGAGCTGGCGTGCCGCCTGAAGAACGCGCTGTTCCAGGGGCTTGCCGAGTCGGCGGGCGTGGACTGGACACCCTTTGATGCCAACGCGATCTGCGCCGAGATGACGTCGCTCGGCGAGCGGCTCAAGGGCCGGATCGTCGATGGGACGTACCTGCTGCACGACGAGCTCGCGGCAGGGCAGCGGGTGCTTTTCGAGGGCGCGAACGCGACGCTGCTCGATGTCGATCACGGGACGTACCCGTTCGTGACGAGCTCGAACGCGAGCGTGCTCGGGGCGGGTCCGGGCACGGGTGTGCCGCCTCACCGCATCGGCCGCGTGATCGGTGTAATGAAGGCGTACTCGACGCGCGTGGGCGGCGGGCCCATGCCGACGGAGCTGCACGACGACACGGGCGAGCTGATCCGCAAGCGCGGCAACGAGTTCGGCACGACGACGGGGAGGCCGCGTCGCGTCGGCTGGCTCGATCTGGTCGCGGCGCGGTACGCGGTGATGGTCAACGGCGTGACCGAGATCGCGCTGACGCTGCTCGATGTGCTCGCGGGGCTCGACGAGATCCGGGTGTGCACGAGCTATACGATCGACGGCAGGCCCGAGAAGCGGTTCACACCCGACGCGGCGAATCTGTCGCGGGCGGAACCCCAGTACGAAACGCTGGCGCCATTTGACGAAGAACAAACGGCAAAGGCGCGGTCATGGGACGAACTCCCGGACGGAGCGCGGGCGTACGTCGAGTGGGTCGAGTCGGCGGCGGGCGCCCCGGTGAGGCTGATCGGGGTCGGCCCGGGTCGGGACCAGACCATCCTCCGGGAGGCGATCGTCACGGCGTAACCGGTCGATCGCCGATGCGAAAGATCTGGACACGCGAGCGGAGTCTGCGGTGAGCGTGATCGATTCGGAAACCGAGGTGGTCAACGGGCTGACGCCCGAGCAGGCGGCGGATGCCGTCCGCGAGCGCGTGCCGAGCGCCGATCCCCTGACGGCGATCGCGGGCGTCCATCCCGCGAAGCTGCCCCGGCATGTTGCGATCATCATGGACGGCAACGGCCGCTGGGCGGAGGCTCGCGGCTTCCCGCGGATTTTCGGGCACCGCAACGGCGCGTCGGCGGTCCGGCGGGTGCTGACCGAGGCGGGCCGCATCGGGATCGAGTGCCTGACGCTGTACTCGTTCAGCAGCGAGAACTGGAAGCGACCGGCCGACGAGATCACCGCGCTGATGCAGCTGTGCGTCGAGTACTGCTCGGGCGAGGCGGAGCACCTGCAGCGTGAGGACATCCGCGTCAGGGTCATCGGTCGCCGCGATCGGCTGCCAGATGATGTTGTCAGCGCGATCGAGACGCTCGAGGAGACGACCGCGGACTGCCGGGGCGTGACGCTCTGCCTCGCGATCGATTACGGCTCGCGCGACGAGATGGTCCGGGCGATCACGTCGCTTGCCGAGGACGTGAAGGCGGGCGATCTCGATCCCGCCGATGTGGACGAAGCCCAGATCGAATCGCGGCTCGACACGGCCGGGCTCCCCCACCCCGACCTCCTGATCCGCACGGCTGGCGAGATGCGTCTGAGCAATTACCTGCTCTGGCAGCTGAGCTACGCCGAGCTGTACGTCACGGACACGCTCTGGCCCGACTTCGACGAGGGCGCCTTCCACACGGCGCTGCGGGCGTTCGCGTCGCGGAACCGGCGCTTCGGCGGCCTCAACCATGACCTCGGCCAAGACCTTGGCGGCGGCTGTGCACCGCAGGAGCCGCGCGGCTAACGTGCCGCCGTGCTCGGTCAACGGCTCATCGTCGGCGCGCTGCTGATCGCCTGCCTGCTCGGCGGCGTCTGGGCGGACGATGCGATCGACGCGGTCGAGGCACCGCAGGCCGTCGCGGAGATCCTGCGGGCCGAGACCTGGCCGCCCGGGCTGATCGTGCTGCCGCTTGTCTCACTGCTCGCGGTGCTGGCGGCGCGGGAGCTCAGCGGGCTGCTCCGGGATAAGTCGATCGACGCCTCGCCCATCCTCACCGCGGGGATGGCGCTGGTCGGCGTCCTGCTGACCGGCATTGTGCCCGACCGGGGGACGGCGTTCGACGGGGCGGCGACGATCAACACGACGACGGCGCTGGTGCTGGTCGGCTCGATGATCTTCTACTCGCTCGGCAAGAAGACCGAGGGCGCGGTCGCGGCCGCGGGGGGCGCGCTGCTCGGGTTTGCTTACATCGGGCTGCTGCTCGGTTTCCTCGTCGCGATCCGGCGGGAGCACTCGGCGTGGACCCTGCTCTGGGTGATCGGGTGCGCGAAGTCGTGCGATATCGGGGCGTACTTCGTTGGGAAGTCGTTCGGGAAGCGGAAGCTGATTCTGTGGCTCAGCCCGGGCAAGACGTGGGAAGGGCTCGCGGGCGGTGTCGCGCTCGCGGCGATCATGGGCGGCCTGGGAGGCTGGGCGCTTGAGGCAAACGGGATCGAGCCGTTCGGTCCGCTTGTCGGCGCAGCGAGCGGCGCGGCGCTCGGGCTTGTGGGGCAGGCGGGCGATCTGTCGGCGAGTCTGCTCAAGCGTGACGCGGGCGCGAAAGACTCGGGGCACTCGGTTCCGGGCTTCGGCGGCGTGATCGATGTGGTGGACTCGCTGCTGTTGGTCGGTCCGGTCGGGTTCTGGTTGCTGCGGGCGATCACGGGCTGACTGCTTGCTGGTGACGGGCTGATCGCGTCGGTCGATGGGTCTGATCGAATGAACCTCCACACAAGCGAGTTATCCTGCTACAGTTGTCCGGACGTCTGTTCCGCGTCACAACCGCGTCCGGGTCGGGACGCACGCCATCTGGGAGGCTCGAATGAGCGTGACCGAGAAGCTGCTCAGCGTGTACCGCGTTGACGAGCAGATCAAAGGCCTGAAATCAAGGCTGAACGCCGCCGAACGTTTCCTCGGAGAACAAGAGCGGGCGGCACAGGATCTCGGTTCGCAATCTCAGGCCATCGACGGGCAGCTCCGCCAGCTCAAGGCGGCCGCGGCGGAAGCCGAGGGCGAGGCCCGGGCGCTCGACGAGAAGATCAACGAACTCCGCGAGCGGATGGGCGTCTCGAAGACCAACAAGGAATACCAGGCGCTGCTCACCGAGGTGAACACGTTCAAGGACCGCAAGTCCGAGCGTGAGACGCAGGCGGTCGAGATGCTCGAGAAGATCGAGACGCTCACGTCGCAGCGTGAGGACCTCACGGGCAAGCTCAACGAGCGGAGCGAGATGAAGGGCGTCGCGATGACCGATCGCGACAAGCGCGCCGAGGAGATCCGCGAGAAGCTCGCCGAGCTCGAAGGCCAGCGTTCGGAGCTGGCGTCCGACGTGCCCGACCGCGTGCTGCAGAGCTACGAGCAGCTGGTGGAGCGTCTCGGTGACGAGGCGATGGCGGCGATGGAGATCCAGGATCGCCGGCGCCACGAGTACACCTGCGGGGCGTGCATGATGGCGGTGCCGATGGAGGCGATGAGCAGCCTCCTGAGCCACGGCAACATCACCAACTGCGTCTCGTGCGGCGCGATCCTCTACCTCGAAGAGAAGACCCGCGAGCGGATGACCGCCGGGTCGAAGCGATAACGAGTTCATGAAGCCCAGCGGCTCGCTGCCGGTTGCCTGGCGGCGTCGGTGGCTTTCGGTGCGCGCATACCTGATCCCGCTCGCGGTGCTCTTGTGCGTGACGCTGCCTCACCTCGACCAAGGCGACTGGCGGACCGACACCGCGCGGTACGCGGCGGTGGGTCTGCAGGCGTGGGACACGGGCGAGTTCGCGGACCTCTACCACGCGCCGGGCGAGCACTACTTCAAAAAGCCGCCGCTCGGGATGTGGATCCACGGGCTGGCGCTGCATGTGTTCGGTGTGGATCTCGTTATCGCTCGGCTGCCGACGGTGCTGGCAGCTGCAGTCTGCGTGCTCGCCACGGTATGGCTCGTGCGCGCAGTTCACGGCCGAGGGGTGGCGCTCGGGGCGGGGCTGGCGCTGGCGCTGAGCTACGAGTTCTTCCGGCGGGTGCGCGAGGTGTCGCTCGATATGTGGCAGCTCGCGTTCATGCTCATCGCGGCGGGGTTTCTGCTGCGGGCGTTGATCCGGGGCGGTGTGTGGCGGGCGGTGCTGGGCGGCGTGTTTGTCGGGCTCGCGCTGATGACGAAGCCACTGGTCGGCTTGCTCGTGCCGGTGATGCTCGGCGGGTGGGCGCTTGCTTCCGGGAACGCGAAGCGGGCGTGGCTTGGGGGCGTCGCGGCGGTCGTTGGTGTGCTTGTGGCGTTGCCGTGGCACGGGCTGATGATCGCGCGGCACGGCGACGCCTTTATCGATGTGTACTTCAAGGGCGAGATCGCGGACCGGGCGGCGGGCGAGATCGTGACTGAGCCGTGGTGGTACTACCTCGGGATGCTCGCGCAGACCGGCTGGCCGTGGCTGGCGTTCGCGGTTGTCGGCATGGTGTGGCTGGTGAAGTCGGGCCGGCTCGGGCGGTCGGCGTCGGGCCCGTGGCTCGCGGTGATCTGGACCGTGTGCTGGCTGGTCTTGTTGAGCGTGTTCCCGGACAAGCGGCCGCGGTACCTGATGCCGGCGCTCGTCGGGCTCGCGTGGCTCGCGGGGGCGTTCCTTGCCGCGGGGCCCTTGCAGGGTGGGCGGCGGCTTGTCCGCACGCTGCTGGAGCCCGCGGTCGCGGTCGGCGTGCTGGGTGCCGCGGTGTTTGCGGTGCTGCCCGTCCGCGTGCAGGAGCCGCCCGACCCGGATTGGATTGCGGTCTTTGAGCAGCTCGAGGATCTACAGCTCGAGCGGGTCGTCACGATCGGGGCGAACAGCAACCAGCGGGCACGGTTCTATGTGAGCGGCTTCACCTGGCCCGAGGCGTGGGACGGCCGCGACATCGGCGAGCTCGAAGCCGGGACGGTGGTGCTCCGCCGGGGCAACTCGATCGAGACCGAACGCGAGCGGCGGTTCTTCAAGAGCGGGATTTTGAAGCTGTCACGGGTGCGGGCGGAGTCACAGGATCAAGAACGGTATTAACGCAACCAGAAAGAAGACGGCAAACAGCTGCTGGCCGCCGCCAACAACCAAGAACTCGAAAGCCTTCAAGTTGCGCTTCTTCAAGCTCACGCGTCGATCGAGGACAAGAAGGATTGTCCTTCGCCAGCAAAAGAGTAACCCGGCCTGATATACGAACGAGAGAGACCAAGAAAGCGTCTGCGGCGCGAGACTAAGTAGACCCAGAAGATGCAGACAAAGACTGGTGACCATCACACCGGCCAGCCCGGATGCAGCGACGCGGCTGCGATCGCCCTTTCTTACGAGCATGACGTTTCGGTGAAGCGTGGTCTGTAAACCACACTCAGAACAAGTGGACTGCGCAGTTCCAAGGAAGTGAGTGAAGGGATACCTGCAGTTCGGGCATCGACCGACCACCCGTCGCAGCTCACAGAAAGAACGTCGCTTTCTCTTCATCCCAGTACGCGATTAAAACAGCGTCTCGCCGCCCTCGGCAGGCGTGTCCTCGAGCTTGATCTTGAGCCCCAGGTGCTCGGCGGACGCCTTGGTCAGCATGCGGCCCCGGCGTGTCCGGGCGAGGAAGCCGATCTGGAGCAGGTAGGGCTCGACGACGTCCTCGAGCGTGCCCGCGTCCTCATTCATCGTGGCGGCGACGGTCTCGAGCCCGACGGGGCCCCCGGCGTAGGTGCCGCCGATCGCGCGGAGGTACGCGCGGTCGAGGTTGTCGAGCCCCAGCTCGTCCACGCCCTCGAGCTTGAGCGCGGCCGACGCGAACTCGGCCGTGATCACGCCCTCACCCTTCACCTCGGCGAAGTCCCGCACACGCCGCAGCAGGCGGTTGGCGATCCGGGGTGTGCCGCGGCTGCGGGCGGCGATCAGTTCGAGCGCGTCATCCGCTTCGACCGCCGCACCGATGAGCCCGGCGCTGCGACGCAGGATCGAGAGCAGCTCGGACATCGCGTAGTACTGCAGGTGGTGGACCATGCCAAACCGCGACCGCAGAGGCGAGCTGAGCAGCCCCGCGCGCGTCGTCGCGCCGATGAGAGTGAAGGGCTCGCACGTGATCTGGACCGTCCGCGCGTTGAGCCCGGTGTCGAGCGGCACGTCGATCCGGAAGTCCTCCATCGCGGGGTAGATGAACTCCTCCACCGCGATCGGCAGGCGGTGGATCTCATCGATGAAGAGCACGTCGCCCTTCTTGAGCCGCGTGAGCGCGCCGACAAGGTCGGTGCCGCGGGCGAGCGCGGGGCCCGAGGTCGTGGTCACGCTCGCGCCCATCTCGCGGGCGACGACATGGGCGAGGGTGGTCTTGCCGAGCCCGGGCGGGCCGTGAAGGAGCAGGTGTTCCAGCGGGTCGCTTCGGCGGCGCCCGGCCTCGATCGCGATCGAGAGCCGCTCGATGAGCTCGGGCTGGCCCACGTACTCCTCGAGCCGCTCGGGCCGGAGGGCGTGGTTGGCCTTCTCCTCGATGATGCCCTGGGGCGTCTGGGTGTCGGTCGCTTGCGGTGAGACCAGCCGATCGGTCGCCATGCGAGCAGTCTACGAACACCGCGGGATCTTTTTTGCTCCGGCGGATGTCCCTTCGCGGGATTCGTTCACGCTGGTACGGTGGACCCGTCCTGTAAGAGAGGAACACACCATGCGTCACGCACTCACGACCCTCGCGGCGGCCGCGTTTGTTGGCTGCCCGATCGCGCTCGCCCAGTCCGCCCTCGGTCCGCTCACGCCCCCGCCGGGCGTGCCGACGGATACGCGGCCGAGCCTCGCCGACCTGCAGGAACGCCGCTCGATCAACGATCTGCCGGGCTCCTCGACGGGTCAGTTCGTGGTCACCGAGCCCGGGTCGTATGTGCTGACGGGCAACATCTCGTCGATCGTCGGGGCTGATGCCCTGCAGATCCGCACGGCGGGCGATGTCACGATCGATCTCAACGGCTACTCGATCGTCGGCGTCGAGAACGGCGGCGACGGCATCAACGTGGACGGCCCCGCGCCGGGCATCCTGCAGATCAGCAACGGCACCATCACCTACGCCGGCAACATCGGGATCCACGTCGCCAGCCAGCCCGGCTTCACGATCATCCGCGACGTCAACGTCAAGAACTCCGGCTCGGACGGGATCCGCGTCCCCAACGACGCCTTCATGGACTACATCACGGTGCTCGGCTCCGCGGGCGTGGGCGTCAAGGGGCGCGGCAACGTCACGATCAAGGGCTCGAAGATCAAGCAGAACGCCGTGGACGACCCGGCGGCGAACGTCGAGTTCGCGGTCCAGCTCGGCGGCAGCTCGCGGGTCATGGACAATCTCATCGGCGGCGCGATGGACCTCGGGCTCTACGCCCGCGTCTCGAACAACGTGGTGCTGCTTGAGACGACCGAGCCGAGCGTCAATAACTTCAAAGTCCAGGCGATGCGCGTCGCGGGTGGGCTCGCCTCGATCGAGGGCAACCAGATCACGGTCAAGGGCACGCGGACCGCGGATATCTCGCACGTTTTGATCCTGGGCGACCTCAACGAGCTCAAGAACAACCGCATCGTGATCGATCCCGCGGGCTCACCGGGCCCGAACCCGCTCGGCATCGCGCTGAACATCATCGGCAACCAGAACACGCTCTACGGCACGGTCATCCAGGGCCTGACGCAGGGCATGGAAGGCATCCGCGTGGTAGGCCTGCAGAACCAGATCGCGAAGTCCCGCATCCTCGCGAGCGGCGACCAGCCCGTCGGCGTGCGGCTCTTCGGCTCGGGCACGACGGGCAACATCGTGATCAGCAACACCTTCTCGGGGTTCGTCCCGATCTTCGCGGCGATCATCGACGACTCGGGCTCCAACGAGATCGGCTCGCTCTCCGGAGCCCCGACCGGCACGAACCCGGATCGCAACCTCGTCGGGAACTGAGCGAAGCAAGGCGGCCAACAAGCCCTCGCCGTGAGGCGAGGGTTGCGGGCGAGACCCTCGCCTCAGGGCGAGGGCTTGTTCAATCGCGGCGATCCGGCGATCGCCACTTGGCCGTGCATTCGGGGCAGGTGACCCGCCCGAACCGATCAGCCGGCAGACCCGTGATGCCGTAACCACACCGCCCGCACACACCCTTGCGCACCAGTTCCGCTTCTTGTTCGCGACTGTGTACCCAGCGATCAAGGCGCCAGCGGCGGTATCTGCGGAAGAGCCACGGCCACGCGACGGCAACGGCGACCAATGCCGCGAGCGCGACGATACCCCGATCGCCGAGCAGGAATGTCAAAAGCACGAAGGCCAGATACCACGCGGCGAACGCGAGCACCGTCGCGACCAAGAGTTCAAGAGCTCGAACAACAAGCCTCATTGATCGTCCTTTGCCGGAAGTCGCCATCTTGCCGTGCATTCTGGGCAGGTCACGAGCCCGTCCGCGTCGATCGGTAGGTCAGCAAGGCTGTACGCGCAGACGCCGCAAGTGCCGAGCCTCGCTGCTTCGATCATGGACTTCTGTCCCTGCGCTGCGCGGACGATCCAGACAATCCCCATCACAAGCATGCCGAGAACGATCGCACCGATGAACGTGTGGAGCGGGAAGAAGGGCACGCCGCCGACACCCGGCAGCGCGTTGAGCAAGAACACGATCCCGAATTGCAGCACGAGCGTAGCGAGGGCTGTGATGACGAAGCCGCGGAGGTATGTCGCGGGCGACGGGCGAGCGGCGATGAGCCTCTTGCGCAGCGGCTTCGGTAGGTGCGCCGGCCAGCTCACCTCCGCAGGACACCGAACGCGTGCACCGCTGTCATCGGTCACTCTCATGTCGGGACCTCCGGCTTCCGCCACTTCGCCGTGCATTCTGGGCAGGTGACGAGGCCGTCGTCATCGGAGGGGAGATCGAGCATGTCGTAGCCGCACGCGCCGCAGACGTTTTCTGCGGCGAGCCGCTTGGCGACGACGCGAGCCCGACTCTTGTCAGGATCGGTCGTGAGCCAGAATCCGAGCACGAGCGCAGCCCCGAGCACCAGGAGTGGTAGAGCGTCTTCAAGAAATCGCCACGCGCCTTGGAACATGCCGAAGCCACGTCCCATGCCGTAGATTGCTCCGAAAGTCCCGATCAGGCATGTGACCAACACGAGGGCAACGAGGGGGCCGTTGATGTGTCGCCGCTGTCGTCGAATGTGTCGCTGCACATTCGACGCAACTCTATCTGGAAGCTCGTCGGTCACCGCGAATCGGATCTGCTTGCCTGAGTCGTCTCGAACCTTCATTCCACCGGCAACCCCTTCTCGCGCCACAGCGCCAGCAACTCGTCGAGCGTGATCGCTTCCCACACCAAGCCGCTCGCGAGAACCGTTTGTGTGACGCGGCCCTGGGCGTCGAGCTGGGTGACCTGCTCCGCGCCGCCGGCTCGGACGGTCTTGATCGTCATCGCGCCGTCTTCGGAGCGCGTGATGGTGTCGGTGCGGAGGCGGATCGTTTCGGCTGATTGGTCGTAGCTGTAGAAGCCGTGCACGCCGCTCAGGCCTGCGGCGTGGATGAGCTCGGGGAGCAGGAAGCTCTCGACGCGGCTCGCATAGCCCTCGCCCTGGATCTTCGGGCGGACGTAGACGGGCGAGGCCGACCCGCGGGTGACGGAGATGGTCATCGTGTCGCCCGAGCGTCCGCCGACCTCGATCCAGGCGTCGGGCTCCTGCTCCGGGAGCCGGATGGCGTTGTTGGCTGTCCAGAGTTCTTCGGTGCTGTCTTCCGAGAGGAAGTACACCGCCCGCGAATCCACGAGCCCCCCCTCGGGCCCGCGGGCGGGGTCGGCGAGCAGGCGGGCGTCGAGCTTGACGACATACCCCCGCTGCTCGTCGGCTGGGCCGCGCTGATCGGCCGGGATGTTTCGGGCGTCGCCCCGGACACCCGGGTACGCGCGGACGCGGCGGTACCCGGCTTCCTGGACCCGGCCGTTCGGTCCCGCAGGCCGGTAGAGCCGCTCCCAGGTGTCTGTTCGGGTTTCGACATGGTCCCGCAGGACTCCTGACCTGAAGAGCGCGAGGGCCGCGGTTCCAGCCCTGAGCGCCTCGGCCCGGGAGCGGTTGATGGTCGAGGTATCCTCGATGAGCAGGCCACGGAGGATCGACTCGTAGTGCGCACGAGCGATGTCGAAGGCCGAGTCCTGAGCAACGAGGCGGCAGACCAAAACTCGGGTTTCATTTGGTCCAGATGGCATTTTGACAAGAGTTACCCCCTGAATGAGGTCTGTGCTACCCTCCTGCGGGCCGAAGCGGCGGAGGTAGTACGGCCGGAGCGTGGATGAGCCCACGGGGAGGGGCGATCCGGGGCCGATGAGTTCTCCGGCCTCGGTAACAAGGGGTCGATCGAGCTCGATGATCCCCGTGACTCGTTGCAGACCCAGGGTTTGTCTCACGAGCGCGGACACGACGCTCTGCTCGCTGATCTCGCCCGCCTCGACCCGCGGCTCGACAGTGACGACGCCGATCCGATCCGGGAGCGTGATCTGGGCGACCAGACCGACCGGGGTGGTCCGGGTGATCGCGGTTGCACCCTGGGTCACGCGGACGTCGGCGGTCGTGCCCTCGAGGTCGAGGGTCTGGCCGCTGTACTCGATCGCGGGGGCCGGCGGGAGGGTGGGGAGGACGCCGAGGCCCTGCTGGGCGGCGGCGACCGCGGAAATGAAGCAGAGTGCCGCGGCGGCGAGTCGTCGGATCGGGGCGGTTGGCATGGTCGATTATGGCTCGGTTCGGAGGAAGCGTGGGGCGGGCGGGGGGTGTCTGCCGCTTGGTTGTGTCCGGTTCGCGAAGAAAAGCGGCGGGTTGCCGGTGGCCTGCGGTTGACTGGGGAACGTTTCGCGTCAATCCTTGCGGACTCGGCGCACGCTATTTGGGTGCGATGGGGTGGTGGTTCTCGGGGCCTGAGGCGGGCTTCAGGACGAACATCAAGAGCTGCGGTCCTTGGTTGGGCCTTTCTTTGCGGGCATGCACGCCGCAAGACGGGAGGCCTCGGGGACGTCGTCGCCGCTGAGCGAAAGCTGGGCGAGCGGGTTTGGAGGCGTGCCGGGTGTTCCGGCGTGCAGCAGGCAGTTGAAGCTCGGAGCATCTTGAACAGATGAGCGCCGCACCGAAGATCCGGATCCGCATGGAGGCCTACGACCACATCGCGCTCGACGCGTCGGCGCGTGAGATCGTGGACCACGCCAAGCGGACGAACGCGCGGGTGAAGGGCCCGATCCCTCTCCCGACGCGGATCGAGCGCTACACGGTGCTCCGTTCTCCGTTCGTGAACAAGAAAAGCCGCGAGCAGTACGAGATCCGCACGCACAAGCGGATCATCGATATTGTCGAGCCGAACGCCCGCACCGTCGAGGCGCTCAACCGACTCGTGGTCCCGGCCGGCGTGTTCGTGAAGATCAAGGCATAAAGAAGAAGCAAGGCCCGCGGGGGGGATCAGTGATCCTCGGCGGGCCTTGAGTGTTTGAGGCAGCAGCAATGACGATGCTCATGGGAACCAAGCTCGGCATGACCCGCGTCTTCACGGACGAGGGCGTGAGCATCCCCGTGACCGCGATCCAGGTCGGGCCGTGCGTCGTCACGCAGGTCAAGACCGAGGAATCGGACGGCTACGACGCGGTGCAGATCGGCTACGAGGACGTGCGTGCACGCAACTCGACGATCCCGATGATCGCGCACGACGTGAAGGCCGGGACGACCCCGAAGCGGTACCACCGCGAGTTCCGTCTCGAGGGCGACGAGTCCTACGAGCTCGGGCAGGAGCTGACCCTGTCGGCGTTCGAGCAGGTCGCGTTTGTGGACGTGATCGGCACGAGCAAGGGCAAGGGCTACCAGGGCGGCATGAAGCGGCACGGCTTCAAGGGCAAGGAAGCGTCTCACGGCGTCGAGCGGAAGCACCGCTCGCCGGGCTCCATTGGTGGGCACGGCTCGAACGCAGGTAAGACGGGCCGCCCGAAGAAGGGCAAGAGAATGGCGGGCCACATGGGCGATGTGCGCATCACGACGCGCAGCCTCGACGTGGTCCGTATCGATGCGGATCAGAACCTTCTTCTCGTCAAGGGCACCGTGCCCGGCGCGAACAAGGGGATGGTGGTCATTCGTCCGGCGACTCGCCTCTACAAGGGCAAGGCCGCCAAGGCGAAGGAGGTCGCCGGCGCGTAAGCCCCTTTGGGGTGCGTCGGCGGCAGGACAACGAACCGAGGGGCCGTTTCCGGATGGCTTCCTCGGGCTCGCGAGGTCGGGAGATCCCAGCATGGCTGGGTAATCCGGAAACCGGCGGGCGACACAAATCGTGAGCGAGACGGCGACCGTAAGCGTCTCGTTCTGGAAGGACGGCCGAGTCGATTCCGGGCCGACCCCGCCGCGACGCGAGTCGCGGGGCACCCCCACCGCTGCGAGCGGCAACCGGGTGCGAGAGGTGGCGGCCGGATAGGCGAAGCAAGCGTTCGGAGGCTCCGCGCGGCGGGGACCCGAGAGCGTTGGTCAGCGGGAGCGTGTCTCCCGAGAAAGGCGTCGGGCGAGGTCAGACACATGGATGTCCCCGTCTACAACATGCAGGGCAGCGAGGTCGGCAAGGTGTCGATCGATGAGCTCGCCCTCGGCGAAACGGTCAACCCCTCTCTGATCAAGCAGGCGTACGTGCGCTATCACGCCAACCTGCGTCAGGGCTCGGCGCGGTCCAAGGGCCGCAGCGAGATCCAGGGCACGAGCAAGAAGATGTATCGCCAAAAGGGCTCGGGCAACGCCCGCCACGGCGATAAGAAGCCCCCGCAGTTCCGGGGCGGCGGTCACTACAAGTCGGATCGGCGGACGCGCGAGGACTTCCGGCAGGACATGCCGAAGAAGATGCGTCGCAAGGCCAACCGCAACGCGCTGCTCGCGAAGCTGATCGACAACGAGGTCAAGATCGTTGACAAGATCGACGTTGCGGAGCCCAAGACCAAGGCGATCGTCGATCTGATGGGCGCGCTGAACGTCGATCGCTCAGCGCTGCTCGCATTGTCGCCCGACGCGGAGCGTTCGAAGAACGCCCGGTTGTCGGCCCGCAACGTCGATGAGGTCACGCTGTGCCGTGCGGACCAGCTGACCTGCTTCGAGATGCTCAACAACCGCTACCTCGTCATCGAGAAGGACGAGCTCGAGGCGTGGCTCTCGGGCGCGTCGTCGCAGACGGACAAGTCTGCGAAGATCGATCCGAAGGGCCGCGAGCGGGCCGGCGCGTCCGGTCGCGAGCGGGCGGCACGCCCGAAGCGCGGCGCGGCCGTCAAGAAGGAGCTTCGTGATAAAAAGCTCGCGGCCGCCGGCGGCAACGCACAGAAGGGGGAGGGCTGATCCATGGGCCACGACCCGATCTACACCGTCAAGCGTCCGGTGCTGACCGAGAAGAGTACCGATGCGATGAACAACCTGGGCCAGTACACCTTCGAGGTGGACCGCCGGGCGACCAAGACCGAGATCAAGGGCGCGATCGAGTCGCTCTACGGCGTCACCGTCGAGGGCATCCGCACGCGGACGCTCAAGGGCAAAGTCCGCCGCACGCGGTACGGCTACGTGCCCGCGGCGACGAAGAAGACCGCGATCGTTCGACTCAAGGAGGGGCAGTCGATCGAGCTCTTCTGAGTTCGGTGAGCACTGGCAAGGACTGAACTATGCCGATTCGCAAGTACAAGCCGACCAGCCCCGGGCGTCGCAATGCCTCGGTGAACCTGCACGCGGAGGTCACGAAGACCCGCCCCGAGCGTTCGCTCCTAGCTCCGCGTCCCTCGAAGGGCGGCCGCAACAACCAGGGCAAGATCACGGTCCGCGGCCGCGGCGGCGGCGTGAAGCGGATGCTCCGGAAGATCGACTTCAAGCGTAAGGACCGCAACGGGATCGAGGGCACGGTCGTCGGGATCGAGTATGACCCGAACCGCTCGAGCCACATCGCGCTGATCGAGTACGCCGACGGCGAGAGGAGGTACATCATCGCGCCGAAGGGTCTCAAGGACGGCATGAAGGTTCTCAGCAGCTCGGACGGCCCGATCGAGCCGACCCCGGGCTCGTGCATGTGCCTGCGTCACATCCCGCTGGGTATGGCGGTGCACTGCGTGGAGCTGAACAAGGGCCGCGGGGCGCAGATGTGCCGCTCGGCCGGCAGCTCGGCGAAGCTGATGAACCGCGAGGGCGACTACGCGACGCTCGTGCTCCCCTCGGGTGAGCTTCGCCGCGTGCACGCGGACTGCCGTGCGGTGGTCGGCGCGGTCGGCAACAGCGATCACCAGAACCGCAAGCTGGGTAAGGCTGGTTTGAACCGTCTGAAGGGTCGTCGTCCGAAGACGCGCGGTGTGGCGATGAGCCACCACGCGCACCCGCTCGGCGGCGGCGACGGCAAGTCGAAGGGCGGCCGGGCGCCGGTCAACAAGGCGGGCACGCCCTCGAAGGGCGGCGGCACGCGTGACCGCAACAAGCCGTCGCAGGATCTGATCATTCGTCGCCGCAAGAGCAAGCGGTACGGGCAGCTTCGTTAACGGGGTTTCAAGAGGAGCACGCAGCGATGAGTCGCAGTCTCAAGAAGGGCCCGTACGTCGACGAGCGTCTGTACGGCAAGGTGATGAAGCAAGAGGAAGCGGGCAGCCGCAACCCGATCAAGACGTGGGCGCGTGCCTGCACGATCGTGCCGGAGTTCGTGGGGCACACGTTCCAAGTACACAACGGTCGTGCGTTCCAAGACGTGTTCGTGACCGAGGACATGGTGGGCCACAAGCTGGGCGAGTTCGCGCTGACGCGGACGTTCCGGGGTCACACCAACAAGAAGGAAGGCATCAAGTCGGGCCGCTAAGGCTCGTCTGGTGCTCAAGAGGACAGGCGATGAAGCTTCGACCTGACGATCTCGGGAAGCGTGCCGCGGAAGCCGGCGTGAGCGTTGATGAGCTCGCCCGCGCGATCGAGCGGGACGGGCTGCGTGGACCCAAGGCGGTCTCGGCGGTCCGGAACTGGCTCGGCGGCCGCGATCACCCGCGGTGCAAGAAGACGGACATCGAGAACCTGGCGCAGGCCGTCGGCTGCGAGCCGAAGGACATCGCCCGGTTCGTGAGCCGCGTGGTGAGCCACCGGGGCAGCCCGAAGAAGGCGAAGCTGGTCGTGGACCTAGTCCGCGGCAAGCCCTTCTCGGAGGCGGAGAACCTGCTGCGGTTCAGCACCAAGCGTGCCGCGGAGAACGTGTTCAAGGCGCTGCAGGCGGCGCGAGCCGAGGCGGAGGAGACGGGCGCGGACGAGTCGCGTCTGATCGTGTCCGAGGCCCGCATCGACGGCGCGAAGCACATCAAGCGATTCCAGCCGAAGGACCGGGGCCGCGCGCACCCGATCCTGAAGCGTCAGAGCCACATCACCGTGGGCGTTCAGGAGAAGGGCTAAACGAACCTATGGGACAGAAGACCCATCCATTCGGTCTGAGGCTCGGCATCACCGAGGCGCACCGCAGCCGCTGGTACGCCCCGAAGGCTCTCTACGGTGAGCTTCTCGTCGAGGATCAGAAGATCCGCACGTACCTGGATCGCCGTCTGAACCGCACCCCGCCGAACGCGGCGGTGTCGGAGGTCGCGATCGAGCGGACGCGTGAGGAGCTCAAGGTCATCATCCGCACGGCCCGCCCGGGCCTGGTCATCGGCCCGAAGGGTGCCGAGGTGGACCGGATGACCGAGGAGCTGCAGTACATGACGGGCCGCAAGGTCGCGATCTCGATTATCGAGATCAAGCAGCCCGATATGGACGCCCAGCTCGTCGCGGAGAACATCGCCGAGGCGTTGAAGAAGCGGATGAGCTTCCGTCGCGCGGTGAAGATGAAGGCCGAGGCGGTCATGCAGGCGGGCGCGAAGGGCGTCCGGATCATGATCTCGGGCCGTCTGGGCGGCGCGGAGATGAGCCGTTCGCTGGACGTGCGTCTGGGGGCGCTGCCGCTCTCGACGCTGCAGGCGAACATCAACTACGGGTTCGCCGAGTCGATCACGACCTACGGCGTGATCGGTGTGAAGGCGTGGATCTACAAGGGTCTGTACGCCGAGGGCCAGGAAGACGACACCTCGAGCAGCGCGGCCGGCGGTCGGGCGCGTGCGCGTGGTCGCCGCTGAATCGGTTGTTTCGAAGCCAGACCGGCTGTTTCAGAGCAGGTAAGAGGAAAGCACGATGCCTCCCTACAAGATTCCGAAGCGAGTCAAGAACAGCCGCAAGGAGTTCCGCCGCGTGCGGGACCGCAAGGCGACCAAGGGCAACTACGTCGCGTTCGGCGAGTTCGGCCTGCAGGCGTTGGACGGCTGCTGGCTCAAGAGCAACTGCATCGAGGCCGGCCGTGTCGCGATCCAGCGCGTGCTGAAGCGCGAGGGCAAGATCTTCATCCGGGTCTTCCCGGACAAACCGATCGCCAAGAAGCCGCTCGAGACGCGCATGGGTAAGGGCAAGGCGGAGGTCGATTACTGGGCCGCCCGCGTGCGTCCCGGGACGATGCTCTTTGAGCTCGCGGGCGTGTCCGAGCCGCGTGCGAAGGAAGCCTTTGCCCGCGTGGCGATGAAGATGCCGGTTCGGTGCCGGATGGTGCACCGCCGCGAGGTTTGATTGAGTCGCCGCCCTCCGGCGATGAGAGACCGAGTCATCGCCCTTGGGCGATGAGATGGGGCTGAAGATAAATCAGGGAGCACAGGCAGGACGCCTGTGCCACCTTTGGAACCGGGCAGCACGACGGGCAGCACGACAGGAACTCGACGATGAACGGCGCTGAGATCAGAGCACTGAAGGACGAGGAGCTCACCATCGAGCTCGGCAAGCAGCGGGAGAAGCTGTACACGCTCCGCGTGCAATCGGTGACCGAGAAGGTCGAGGACACGAGCCAGTTCCGCAAGATCCGCAAGGACATCGCCCGTCTGCTGACCGAGCGGAGCGCTCGGTTCGCCAAGCGGGATGAGAAGGTGAACGCATGACAGACGCACAGGCGACAACCGCTCAGGGAGACCAGCAGTCGGAGACCAAGGGCACGCGTATCGGCGTGGTCACGACCGACGCCCGCGACAAGAGCCGCAAGGTCACGATCGAGTACCGCGCGAAGCACCCGAAGTACGGCAAGTACATCGGCCGCCGCACGGTGCTGCACGTGCACGACGAGCAGAACGAGTCGTCAACGGGTGACGTGGTCGAGGTGACCCAGTGCCGCCCGATCAGCAAGACCAAGGCGTGGCGCCTGGTTCGGATCGTGGAGAAGCGTTCCGACGTTTGACCGAGTCGGGTCCGGACGGGCCCGGGATGCAGATTGAATCGGGCCCTGCCGGGTCTGAGAGGCAGCGAGTTAGGTCGGGCGGCATGCCCGGCAAGGAATCGAGCGATGCTTCAGCAAGAATCACGCTGTGAAGTGGCGGACAACTCGGGGGCGAAGATCGCGTACGTGATCCGCGTCTACGGGACGTCGCAGGCTCGCCAGAGCTTCACCCGTCCGGCGGCGGGCGTGGGCGACCGCGTCCTGATCAGCGTCAAGAAGGCCCTCCCGGGCTCGGACGTGAAGTCGGGCGACATGTCCAAGGCGGTCATCGTCCGGACGAAGAAACCGACGCGGCGTGCGGACGGGTCGTACGTCAAGTTCGACAACAACGCGGTCGTCCTGATCAACCAGGACGGCAACCCGCGCGGGACGCGCATCTTCGGGCCCGTCGCCCGCGAGCTGCGTGAGAAGAACTACATGAAGATCGTCTCGCTGGCGTCGGAGGTGGTGTGACATGGCGCGGCACGTGATCAAGGGCGACACGGTGATGGTGACCTCGGGCGACCACAAGGGTCAGTCCGGCGAGGTCATCAAGATCGACACGAAGCGTGACCGCGTCTTCGTGAAGGGTGTCAACCTGCAGACCAAGCACATCCGCCCGACGCAGATCAACCCGCAGGGCGGGAAGATCACCAAGGAAGGCCCGATCCACATCTCGAACGTCAGCCCCGTCGTGGACGGCAAGCCGACGCGGGTGCGGTTCGAGCGGGAGTCCGACGGCCGCAAGGTGCGCGTCGCGGTCAAGGGCGGCAAGAAGCTGAGCAACGTTGGATCGCCCAAGGGCAACTGATCGCGTTCTTCTGAACCGGAGCGTTCGAGATGGCTGAGAAGAAGAAGAAAAAGGGAGCCGAGTCGTCCGCGGAAGCGCAGGCGGCGCTGGAACCCAACACGCCGCGCCTGAAGCAGCGGTACGACGACGAGATCCGCGCGAAGGTCGCGGAGAAGTTCGGCGTGTCCAACCGCATGGCGCAGCCCGAGCTCGAGAAGATCGTGATCAACGTGAACATGGGCCGCCACCTCGAGGGCACGAAGGTGCCCGCGAACATCAAGGGCTCGGTCCTGGACACGCTCACGAAGATCTCGGGCCAGAAGCCCGTGCTCGTGGCGGCGAAGAAGTCGGTCTCGAACTTCAAGGTCCGCGAGGGCTACGAGACGGCCGCGAAGGTGACGATCCGGCGTGACCGGATGTGGCACTTCCTGGACCGGATGATCAACCTGACCGCGCCGCGTATCAAGGACTTCCGGGGGCTGCCGCCCAAGGCGTTCGATCGCCAGGGCAGCTACAGCTTCGGTCTGACCGAGCAGGGTGTGTTCCCGGAGATCGACATGACGGCGGCGCCGTTCCAGCACGGGATGAACATCAACCTGACGTTCAGCAACTCGACGCCGCAGATGAGCCGGTTCGTGCTCGAGGAGCTGGGCTTCCCGTTCCGCAAGCCGGAGAAGAGCCGCAAGGCCGGCTGATCCGGCACGCCGCGGGCCGCTCACACGGAAACAGCGAGAAGAAAGAACGCAGGCAAGGACGAATCCATGGCAACGAAGGCGCAGGTCGCGAAGAGCAACAGAACCCCGAAGTACTCGAGCCGGCTTGTCCGCCGGTGCGAGCTCACCGGGCGGGCGCGCGGTGTGTACCGCAAGTTCCGGATCAGCCGCATCATGATGCGGAAGCTGGCGCTCGAGGGCAAGATCCCGGGCATGCGCAAGGCGTCGTGGTAAGAGGCGAGGACGAACGATGTCGATGAACGATCCCATCGCGGACATGCTCACCCGCATCCGCAACGCGTCCCGCAACCGCGCCAAGAGCGTGGTGTGCCTGAACAACAAGGTCTGCCGCGGCATCGCGCAGACGCTTGTTGATGAGGGCTACATCAACGCGTTCGACGTGGTCGAGGACAACAAGCAGGGCAAGCTGAACCTGACCCTGAAGTACGGCCCGCGCGGCGAGCAGATCCTGCACTCGCTGCACCGCGAGTCGAAGGTCGGCCGCCGGCTCTACAGCAAGGTCGGCGACCTGCCACGCCCGATGCAGGGCCTGGGCATCGCGATCGTCTCGACGTCCAAGGGCGTCATGAGCGACCGCAAGGCCCGCGAGGAGAACGTGGGCGGCGAGCTGCTGTGCACGGTGCTGTAAGCGGGTACTGAAAGAACACGAGTCAAGGACCACACGACCGGACTCCCCGAGAGGCTGAAACGGACAGCCGGCGGACGACGACGACGGTCAGGAGCGAAGAACCATGAGCCGGATCGGTAAGAAACCAGTCAGCCTGCCCAAGGGCGTGAAGGTCTCGGTCGCGGACCGCAAGATCTCGGCCGAGGGTCCGAAGGGCACGCTCACGTTCGAGCACCGCCCCGAGATTCTCGTGACCGTCGAGGACGGCGAGGTCGGTGTCGGGCTCAACGAGCAGGACCTGACCGCCAAGCAGATCGGCTCGAAGCAGGTCAAGGCCCTCTGGGGCACGACCCGCGCCCTGATCCAGAACATGGTGACCGGCGTCGAGAAGGGCTACGAGAAGAAGCTCGAGGTCCAGGGCGTTGGTTGGACGGCCCAGGTCGCCGGCACGATGATCAAGCTCAACGTGGGCTTCGCGGCCCCCGCCGAGGTCGAGATCCCGATGGGCGTCTCGGTCGCGGTTGATAAGCAGCTGATCACGATCACCGGCGCGGACAAGCAGGCGGTCGGGCAGCTGGCCGCGAAGATCCGCTCGAAGCGTCCGCCGGAGCCGTACAACGGCAAGGGCATCAAGTACTCGGACGAGGTGATCGTCCGCAAGGAAGGCAAGAAGTTCGGCTCCTGAGCCGTTTCACTCAGTCCGCGAAGAGGCACCAAGCGATGGAACGCAACAAGCTCAAGAACGCACGGCGGTCGCGGCGGCGGATCGGCATCCGCAAGCGCGTCATCGGGACGCCCGAGCGTCCGCGCCTCAGCGTGTACCGCTCGCTCAAGCACGTGTACGCCCAGGTCATCGACGACCTCTCGGGCACCACGCTCGCCGCCGCCTCGACCCGCGACAAGGACGCGGGCGTCGAGACGGGGGGCAACGTGGACGCCGCCAAGGCGGTCGGCACCAAGCTGGCCGAGCGTGCGAAGGCGGCGGGCGTCGAGGACGTGGTCTTCGACCGGGGCGGGTTTCGGTACCACGGCCGTGTGAAGGCGCTGGCCGACGCGGCACGAGAGGGCGGGCTCAAGTTCTGATCCGGGTCTGCTGATCCGGACCGCAACGGGCGCGAACCAGACGCCCTCAAGAAAGCACACGATGGCACAGATCCTCGAAGAAACCGGAAGCATCGAATCCCACACGGTGCAGATCTACCGCTCGTCCGCGACGGTCAAGGGCGGCCGCCGCTTCAGCTTCGGCGCGCTCGTGGTCGTGGGCGACCGCAAGGGTCGCGTCGGCATGGGCTACGCCAAGAGCAAGGAAGTCCCCTCGGCGATCGAGAAGGCCGAGAAGGCCGCGCGGCGTGACCTGCGCCCGATCGCGACCGAGGGCACGACGATCCCGCACGAGGTGCAGGGCCGCAACAAGGCTTCCTCGGTCCGCCTGCTCCCGGCTTCCCCGGGTACGGGCGTGGTCGCGGGCGGCACGGTCCGCGCCGTTCTTGAGATGGCGGGTATCACCGACTGCCTGACCAAGTGCTACGGCTCGACCAACAAGCTCAACACGATCAAGGCCGTCTTCGATGGTCTTGAGCAGCTCCGCAAGCGGCAGGACGTCGCCGACCTCCGCGGCGTCGAGATCACGACGACCGACATCGAGGAGCGGATCGAGAAGGGCCGCCGCTTCATGCCCAAGACCACGGGCGAGAAGATGGCGGGACCAGTCAACACCATCGGCCAGGACCGCCGCGGCGGCGGCCGGGGTGGTCGCGGCGGACGCGGCGGCGGTGGCCGCGGGCGCGGCGGATTCGGCGGCGGTGGCGGCGGCGGCGGAGACCGCGGCCAGCAGTCCGGTGGGGCACCGGCGGCTGCGGGCGAGAATGCCGGCGGCGGCGAAGCGAAGGGTCAGGCGGGCGAGAACAAGCCGGCCGACAAGACGGACTGATCGAACACTCCCCCGCCCGCATTGTCGCGGGCGGTTGCAGCAGGCGAAGGGACTCGAGCCATGATGATCCACGAGATCACCCAGCTGGCGGGCAAGAACAAGAAGCGCAAGCGCGTCGGTCGCGGCCCGGGTTCGGGCGTCGGCAAGCGCGCAGGCCGCGGCCAGAAGGGCGCCGGCGCACGCTCCGGCACCAGCCGCAAGTTCCAGTTCGAGGGCGGCCAGATGCCCTACTTCCGCCGCCTGCCGAAGTTCGGCTTCACCAACGCGAAGTTCAAGGTAATCTTCTGGGAGGTCAACCTCCGCGAGATCCTGAACCATAAGGACTTCGCCTCGGGCGGCACCGTGAACTTCGAGACGCTGAACAAGGCCGGTCTGGTCCGCGACGACAGCCGCTCGATCAAGATCCTCGGCGCGCTGCCCGAGGGCCAGTCGTCGCTCTCGGTCAAGCTCGATGTCGAGGTGGCCCGCGTCACCGATCCGGCCCGCAAGCTGATCGAGGACGCCGGCGGCAAGGTCAACGAGCTCGGCACCCGCCGCGACACCGTCCGCGGCGTGGACCGCAACTCGGACGACCGCTCGCCGAAGAACCAGACCAAGAAGGCCAAGCGGCGTGACTGGCAGGAAAAGAAGCAGGCCGCCGCCGCCAAGGGCGAAGTTCTGAAGAAGAAGAAGTAAGCGCCTAGCGTCGCGGGGCGGACGGGCCGCGCGGGCGATGTGGATCCCGCGCAGCGGCGTTGCGCCCGCGGGAGGGAACGCGCCTCGTGAGCGTCATCGGCACGATTTCGAACGTCTTTCAGGTCAAGGAGCTCCGCGAGAAGATCCTCTTCACGCTGGGCATGCTTGTCGTCTACCGCATCGGCTTCTGGATCCCGCTCCCGGGCGTGGACCAATCGCGGCTCGCGGATTACTTCCAGCAGCAGACCACCGGCGGCGGCGCGCTCGCGTCCGTCGCGAGCTACGTCTCGGTCTTCTCGGGCGGCTCGTTCAGCCAGTCCACGATCTTCGGCCTCGGCATCATGCCCTACATCTCGGCCGCGATTATCTTCCAGCTGCTCGGCTCGGTCATGCCCGCGCTCAAGCAGCTCAAGGAAGAGGGTCCGACCGGCCAGCAGAAGATCCAGGAGTGGACGCGGTACGCGACGGTCGGCCTGTGTCTGATCCAGGGCTTCGCGTGGCTCTCGTTCATCTCGTCGCAGGGGCTTGTCTACCAGCAGTGGGCGTCGAACCCGCTCTGGTGGCTCACGGCCGTCGTCGCGCTGACTGCGGGCACGACCTTCCTGATGTGGCTCGGCGAGCAGATCGACCGCTTCGGCATCGGCAACGGCGTCAGCCTCATCATCATGGCGGGCATCCTCACGGGCATGCCCGGCGCGATCACCACGGTCATCAACAGCTTCGAGCCCGGCGGCACTAACCCCGCCGCCCTCGGCTGGCTCGAGATCATCATCCTGCTCGGCGGCTTCGTGCTCGTCGTCGCGGGTTCGGTCGTCATGACCGTCGCGCAGCGCCGGATCCCGGTGCAGCAAGCCAAGCACACCCGCGGCCAGCGGACGTTTGGCGGGCAGCGCAGCTACCTGCCGCTCAAGATCAACCACGGCGGCGTCATGCCGATCATCTTCGCCTCGTCGCTGATGATCTTCCCATCGGTCGCGTTCGGCGCCCTCGCGTCGCAGGCGCTCAGCGCCCAGACCGCGCAGTCCGGATCGATCTTCGCCTCGCAGTGGTTCGCGGGCCCGGTGAACTGGCTCAGCGCGCAGTTCCAGATGGGCGCGTACCCCTACGTGCTCGTGTACATCATCATGGTGTACTTCTTCAGCTACTTCTGGATCACCGTGCAGTTCAACCCGGAAGAGATGTCCAAGCAGCTCAAGGACCACGGCTCGTTTATCCCGGGCCTGCGCCCCGGACCTCGAACCGCGGAATACCTCGAGACCGTGATGGAGCGCATCACGTACGTCGGCGCGGGCTTCCTCGCGATCATCGCGGTCCTGCCCATGGTCGCGAACCGCGCGATGAACATCGATTTCGTCGTCACGCAGTTCCTGGGCGGCACGGGCCTGCTCATCGTGGTCTCGGTGGCGCTCGACTTCCTGCAGCGCGTCGAAGCCAACCTCCTGATGCGCAACTACGCGGGCTTCCTCGGCGGCGGCGAGGATCCGAAGGCGCCCCGCATCCGAGGACCCCGCGGCTGACGCCGGACCGGATCGAAGCGATCGAGAATGCCGGCACCGTGATCAACGCGGTGCTGGCAGATCTGATTCAGCTCGTCAAACCCGGTGTGACCGGCACACAGCTCGACGCCACGGCGCGTGAACTGTTCGTCGGCCGCGGCATCGAGCCGGCGGCGGATCATGTACGCGACGCGAAAGATCGACCGTTCCCGGCCACGATCTGCGTGGGTTGCAACGACCGGGTCGCGAACGCGCTGCCGACCGGCGATGCGCTCGAGCCGGGCGATCTGATCACGATCGATGTGTGCGGCGGGATCGGCGGCGTCTTTGTCGATGCCGCGGCGGCGGTCGGTGTCGGCCGACCGGACCGGCTTGTTGAGGCCTCTCGATCCGTGACCGATGCCGGTCTCGCGGTACTTAGGGTGGGCGTTTCGAGCAATGTGGTCGAGGCCGCGATGCGGGCCGAGGCAGAGCGGCTGGGAGTCGAATTGCTGGACGGCCCGTGGGGTCACGGGCTGGGGTCGGTCCCCCACTGCGAGCCGTACTTGGTCTGGGGCCGACCGATTGAGATCCCCGACAACACCCTGATTTCGGTGGAGCCGATCGTGACCGCTGGCGGCTCGGGATGGGTCGAGGATCGGGACGGCTGGACCGTCCGAACCGAGGACGGCTCGCGGGCGTGCTACACCGAGGCGACGGTCGTCGTGACCGGGGATTCTGCTCGTGTGGTCGCGGGCAGAGTGGGCCCCGGCGATCTGGCTGCCTATTGTTGAGGCCCGACTCGGCGCGGTGGCCGGGATCGGTCTGGGTGTTGACAGGAATTGAGTTCGGCTCGGGCGGTCCGCCGCCCGGCTCGAAGATGGGTGCTGCGATGAAGGTTCGAGCAAGCGTCAAGCGCATGTGTAACCAGTGCCAGGTGATCCGTCGCCGTGGCAAGGTCCGCGTGATCTGCAAGGCGGACCCGAAGCACAAGCAGGTTCAGGGTTGAATCACGGCCTCCGGCCGTGAAATCGCTTCGAACGGCCCTTCGGGCGTTCTTTGCTGGGTTCGATCGAGCAGTTACAACCGCGGCGTTGCACGCCGTGAGACGAGGTACAGACAGTGGCGCGTATCGCTGGTGTGGACATCCCCGACAAGAAGAAGATCCGGTACGCGATCCGCTACGTGCACGGGATTGGACCGAAGTTTGCCGACCAGATCCTCGCCGAGGCGAGCATCGACGGCGACACCCGCGCGTCGGATCTGACCGACCAGCAGGTTGCCGCGATCAACTCGATCATCGACAACTCGTACCTCGTCGAGGGTGCGCTGCGCCGGCAGGTGAACCAGAACATCCAGCGTCTGCGTGACATCCGCAGCTACCGCGGCGACCGGCACCGCTCGGGCCTGCCCGTACGTGGCCAGCGGACCAAGTGCAACGCACGCACCCGCAAGGGCCGCAAGAAGACCGTGGCCGGCAAGAAGGGCGTGAAGGGCTAAAGCTCTGTTGGGCGGCAGCCCGGAGACACTCGATCCATGGCGAAGCAGAAGACCAAGAAGATCCGCAAGAACGTCGTCAAGGGCATCTGCCACGTGAAGGCGACCAACAACAACACGATCGTGACGATCACCGACACCTCGGGCGAGACGCTCGCCTGGGATTCGGCCGGCACGATCGGGTTCAAGGGCGCCCGCAAGTCCACGCCGTTCGCCGCCACCCGCGCGGGCGAGCAGGTGGGCCAGAAGGTCCGCAAGATGGGCATGAGCGAGGTCGAGGTCAAGATCAAGGGCACCGGCGCCGGACGCGAGTCGGCGGTCACCGGGCTCGTGACGACCGGTATCCGCGTGACGGCGATCGAGGATCACACCCCGGTCCCGCACAACGGCTGCCGTCCCCGCAAGAAGCGCCGCGTCTAGTCCGACGCGGTCGCGCCCGGTTGGGATCGACGTAGAGATGAACCACAGCGGCTTCCCGGATTCTTCGGGCGGCCGCAGAGAGACCGCGACCCGGCAAGAAGGCACGCCCCCCACCGCGGCGGTTGAGGGGCACGACCGAGCGCCGAGGCACGCATCCTGCACGCAGGGCCACCGCCGCGATGCCGACCCGGGTCGGTAAAGGAAGAAATCAGGATGATGCGAGTTCGTTGGCGTGGGCTGGAACTGCCCAGCAAGGTCTCGGCGGACGCGAAGTTCAAGTCCGACGTGTTCGGTCGCTTCACGATCGAGCCGTTCGAGCGGGGCTTCGGCACGACGGTCGGCAACAGCCTCCGCCGCGTGCTGCTCTCGACGATCGAGGGCGCCGCGGTGACCGCGATCAAGATCAAGGGCGCGGACCACGAGTTCACGAGCCTGCCGGGCGTGATGGAGGATGTCACCGACATCGTCCTGAACGTCAAGAACCTCATCGTGCAGCTCGAGGGCGAGGAGCCCAAGACCATGCGTCTGGCGGCCCAGGGCCCGGGCGACGTGACGGCCGATCTCATTGAGGCCGACCCGGCCGTGACGGTCATCAACCGCGACCACGTGCTCGCGACGCTGACCGATTCGGTCACGTTCGAGATGGAGCTGCACGTCGGCAAGGGCCGCGGCTACGTGCCCGCCTCGGAGCAGTACGACCGCAACGACGATCAGGAGATCGGGCTGATCCCGGTTGACGCGATCTACAGCCCCGTGCAGCGCGTCCGCTACAAGGTCGAGGATACCCGCGTTGGTCAGAAGACCAACTACGACCGGCTCGTCATGGACATCTGGACCGACGGCACCGTCGCCCCGGAGATGGCGCTGGTCGAGGCGGGCAAGATCCTCCGCAAGCACCTCAACCCGTTCGTCCAGCTCACCGACCTGGGCGAGGAGCGGGTCTCCGAGGAAGCGGCCGCCGCGGCGGGCGTGGACGAGGAGCTGATCCGCAAGCTCAACATGCCGACCTCGGAGCTCGACCTCTCGGTCCGCGCGAGCAACTGCCTCGAGTCGGCCCGCATCGACACCGTCGCGCAGCTCGTGACCAAGTCGGAGCAGGACCTGCTCAAGCTCCGCAGCTTCGGCCGCACCAGCCTCCGCGAGGTCAAGCGCAAGCTGCTCGACCTGCAGCTCGATCTCGGCATGGAGCTCCCCGAGGGCTACCAGATGCCGGCGAGCGCCGGATCCTGATCGGGTTCTGAAAGGCAACTCCCGCGAGCGCCGGCTCTTGTCCGGCGGTGATTTGCGGGCAACAATCAAGGCCCGGGTTTGAGAGATCCTGCCCCGGGCTGTTCACTCTGTCAGCACCCCCTTCGAGAAGGGCTCCGCGATGCGTCACCGCAAGGCCGGCTACAAGCTCGGGCGAACCACAGCTCACCGTCAGGCGATGCTCCGCAACATGGCGGCGTCGCTCTTCGAGCACGGCCAGATCACGACCACGATCCCGAAGGCCAAGGCTCTCCAGCCGTTCGTCGAGAAGATCGTCACCAAGGCCAAGCGGGGCGACCTGCACGCCCGCCGCCGCGTCGTCTCGATGCTGGGCGGCGACCGCAACGCCTTCGCGTGGAGCCACATCCCCAAGGACGCCGACGAGAACGAGCGCGGCCATGTCGAGGAGCTCCGCGACCGCGCGGCTCAGTTCTTCGACCTGCCGGACGCCGAGTTGGTCGAGCGGAACCGCTACGGCGAGCTCCGCAAGGCCCCGAAGCTCGTGCGGCACATCTTCGAGAACGTCGCCCCGCGCTTCAAGGACCGCGACGGCGGCTACACCCGCATCGTCAAGCTCGGCTACCACCGCCTCGGCGATGCCGGCGAGCTGTGCGTGATCCAGTTCTGCGGCGCCGAGGAAGGCCCGGAGATCGGCGGCCGCCCGTCGGGCCGCCGCCGCCAGGCCGACCGCCGCACGGCGTTCTACGCGAAGCTCCGCAAGTCGAGCGGCGCGGACGACACCGCCGCCGCGACCGCGACCAAGGAAGCGCCCGCCGAGGAGAACACCGCTCCGGCGGAGGCTCCCGAAGCGACCGATGGCGGCGAGGAGAAGGCCGGCGAGTGATCGCCGAGGCTTCCGTCCTCTTCATTCAATCCAGATTCAGTACGCGATCGTCAGATCGATCGGGTAGTCGCCGTCCGCCCAGTACTCGGCGACGTAGCCGTCGCGCACCTTGACGTAGACGGTCTGCTGCTCGACCTTCCGCTCGTCGGCATCGATCACGAACGCGATGTTCGCGCCGCCCCGCTTCTCGCGGCTGAACTCCCAGACGTGGACGACCTCGCCGTCCGTCTGCGCCATCGACCGTGTCGGCGGGCCGAGCAGCTCGAACATCGACTCCTCCGACCGCGGCGGGTTCGCGAGCTGCGAGAGCGTGCGACCCGAGATCCGGCGTCCCTCGACCTTCTCGGAGTGGTAGGTGTCGATGACCTCGCAGCCGCCCATGCCGAGTGTGAGCCCCGCGCCCGTGAGCAGGGCGGCCGCGCCGATGGTTCCGATCCGCTTCATGATGATTCTCCTCGTTCCGCTTGCCGGTTCGATGTCCCCGAGCGGGTGGTTTGGGACCGCCGCCCGCTCGATTTCACGTGCGGGCGAGCAGGGCCCGCCGGTCAATTCAGATCCTGATCCAGCACGATCCGGTACCGGGCCTTGCCGTCCTTGAGGTACTGGATGGCGTCGTTCGCCTTTGACATCGGGAAGTGTTCTGTCTGAGGCTTGATGCCGTGACGGCCGCAGAACTCGAGCATCGTCGCGGTGGTCTGGGGCGAGCCGAGCGGTGTGCCGGAGATCTCCTTCTGGCCCCCGATCAGCGTGAACGCCCCCACGGGGATCGGCTCGAGCACCGCGCCGACGAAGTGCATGCGGCCGCGCTTGCCGAGGGCGGCGAAGTAGGCGTCCCAGTCCAGCGGGACGTTGACCGTGACCATCAGGAAATCGAGGGCGGTCGATTCCTTCTCCCCGACCGCGGCGATGGCGTTCTCGTCGCGGCTCGAGACGCACTTGTGCGCGCCGAGCTTCTTCGCTTCTTCCATCTTCGATTCGCTCGACGTGAACGCGGTGACCTCGCACCCCCACTTGCTCAGGAACTGCAGCGCGAGGTGACCCAGGCCGCCGATCCCGACGACGCCGACGCGATCCGTGGGCTTGACACCCATCTGGACGATGGGGTTGAACACCGTGATGCCGCCGCAGAAGAGCGGGCCCGCGTCGGCGGCGTCCACGCCCTCGGGGATCGGGACGGCCCACGCGGCGTCGCAGCGGACGCTCGACGCGAACCCGCCGTGGTTGCCGACGATCAGGTCCTTGCGCGAGCCGCAAAGGTTGTGATCGCCCGACATGCACTGCCCGCACGTCATGCACGAGCCCATGTACCACCCAAGCCCGACCTTCTGCCCCGTCCGCAGGTGGCTCACCCGCTCGCCCATCGCGGTGATCGTGCCCGAGACCTCGTGCCCGGCGACGAGTGGATAGACCGACTGCGCCCAGTCGTTGTCGAGCATCGAGAGATCGGAATGGCAGATGCCGCACGACTCGACCTTGATCTCAACCTCGGTGGGCCCGAGGGCACCGGTCTCGTACTCGAAGGGCTTGAGCTCCCCGCCGGCGAGCTCGGCGGCCATGGCTTTGACTGTGGGCATGGTTAGTTCTCCGTTGCTGTCCTGCGGGAGCCTAACCGACACTCCGCGTATCCTGCGGACATGCCCCTCACCATCGACCAGATCAACAACCTCGAAACCGCCGCCCTGGCCGAGCTGTCGTCGGCCGCGGACGCGGACGCCGTGGAGCAGTGGCGGATCGCCTACCTGGGCTCGAAGGGGCGGATGAAGGCCCTGATGCCGCAGCTCAAGGACGTCGCCAAGGAAGACAAGGCGGCGATCGGCAAGCGGCTCAACGAGGTCAAGGGCAGGCTCGAGGGGGCGTTCAAGGACAAGCAGGCGGCCGTCGGCGGCGGCTCCGGTTCGGGCGCGGGCTCGGGCTCGAGCGGCGGCAAAGCATCCGGCCCGATGATCGACGTCACCGAGCCCGGGGCGATCACGTCCTCGCGCGTCGGTCGGCGGCACATCATCCCGCGCGTCATCGATGAGCTGGTCGAGGTCTTCGGGCGGATGGGCTTCGATGTCGCCGAGGGGGCCGAGCTCGAGGACGACGAGCACAACTTCGTCAAGCTCAACATCCCGCCCGAGCACCCCGCCCGCGACCCGATCGACAACTTCTACGTCGATGACCCGGGGGCCAGCGAGCGCCCCCGGATGCTGCGGAGCCAGACCTCCACCGTGCAGATCCGCACGATGGAGAAGGTGATCGCCGAGGGCGGCACGCCCCCGATCAAGATCGTCTCGCCGGGCCGGGTCTACCGACCGGACACCGTGGACGCGACGCACAGCTTCATGTTCCATCAGATCGAGGGCCTGTATGTCGATCGCGGCGTCACGATGGCGGACCTCAAAACGACCCTGCTGCAGTTCGCGCGGGTCTACTTCGGGCTCGACGCCGAGATCAGGCTGCGGCCGAGCTTCTTCCCGTTCACCGAGCCCAGCGCCGAGCTGGACATGAAGATCGCCCTCAAGCCCGACCAGCCGCCGGGGTGGGTCGAGCTCGGCGGGTGCGGCATGGTCGATCCGAACGTCCTCGAGGCGTGCGGGATCGACTCGGAGCACTACACGGGCTTCGCGTTCGGCTTCGGCATCGAGCGGATCGCGATGGGTCGCTACCGCATCCCCGATATCCGCATGCTGTTCGAGAACGACGTGCGGTTCCTTGCTCAGCTCTGAGCCGAGAGCGGTCGAGTGTTTCTCGGACCTTCCTGTGGGTCAGCCGGTCTAAATCTCGGCTATTTCTGGATATACCGGTGGTTGAAACTCGACCGGGGCGTGATTCCTCCGAAGAGTAGTGCACCCCTGGAAACGGGGTGCATGGTTGGCCCGAGTTCCGAGCCTACCGCTCAGAGGAGAGTGAGATGACCCGATCGACGATCTTGGTGGCCGGTGTGGCCGCCTCCGCGTGCTTCCTGTCCGCCGCCGTCGCCCAGCCGGTGCTGATCGATTTCGACACCGACGGCAACGGTGCGACGCTCCTGCCTGGTCAGGGCTTCGACGGCGACACGGCCTACGCCGCTCTCGGCGTGATGATCGATGTTCAGAGCCCGCGGCAGAGCCCGCTCAACCTGTTCGACACCCAGAACCCCACGGGCGGCGATGCCGACCTCGCGACCGGCGCGGCTTTCGGCACGCCCGAGCTTGGCAACGTGCTCATCATCCAGGAGATCCGGAACAACCCGATCTCGATTCCGGATGACGATGTCCGCGGCGGCGAGATCACGTTCTCGTTCGATCAACTCGCGGGCGTGACAGTCAACGAGATCGCGCTGCTCGACCTCGACGAGAACCGGTTGCCCACGTTCACGCTGGAGCTGATCTCCGGTCAAACGGTGGTCGTTGACAACATGCTCGGTTCGCTTCTGAATCCCGCGTTCCCGGGCAACAACTCGCTCCGGACCTACGACCTCTCGGCGTTCGGCGCGGTGAGCTCGGTCGGCGTGGAGTTCAACCGCGTGAGCGGCGCGATCGCGTCGCTGGAGTTCACACCGGGCGAGATCGTGCCCGCCCCGGGCACCGCGGCGCTTTGCGGGCTGGGCGGCCTCGTCGCGGTGCGTCGCGGCCGCCGTCGCGTGTGAATCTGGGATCTTTCTCAGTCTTGATCTCAGATTCGGTACGGACTCGGCGCGGACCGATCGCCAGTGTCTATGACGTTGTGAGGCAGACGCTTCCGGGCGTGGTTTCTTGCAGGATGGGTCTCGAACTCATGGAAAAAATGAACTACCTTCCGTGAGGAGATTTTGGGTAACTCGCTCACGTTCTGTCTGTGTCTCGGAGCCGCGAGCGTGCTCACCCGTAGAGAGACACGTAGAGAGCCAGCCCCGCACTCAAGGAATCACGGAAGATGAGGACTCACACCCTTACCGCGTTTGCCGCACTCGCATTCGTTTCGGCGGCCGGGACCGCACAGGTCGTGGAGGTCGAGCTCACGCCGGACGTCCCAACGGCCAAGCGTCGCAGCTCGCTCGTGCAGCGTGCGCCGCTGCAGGTCCGCACCAGCGCCAACATCGGCGGCGGCATGGCCGGCCCCGCGATCTTCCCGAACGAGTTCAGGACGATCGAGGGCGTCGGCAACAACCCCTTTGACTACCACCAGGGCGCGACCGCGACGCCGTTCATCCGCACGGTGCCCTCCGTGTACGGCGGCGACGGCTCGGGCGATGTCGCGGCTCGGCTCAGCGGGCCCAGCGCTCGGGCCGTGTCGAACGCAATCCACACGCAGGTCAGCAGCGTGCTGAACCCCAAGAACGCCAGCGACTACCTCTGGCAGTGGGGTCAGTTCCTCGATCACGACATCGACGAGACGCCAATCGCCGATCCGCCGGAGTCGCTCGATATCGCGGTCCCCGCGGGCGATGCGTTCTTCGATCCGTTCAACAGCGGCAGCGCGACGATCGCGCTCGATCGATCGGCCGGTGTCGATGTTGATGGCGTCCGCGAGCACATCAACAACATCACGAGCTACATCGACGGCTCGATGGTCTACGGCTCCGAGGACGACCGGGCCCACGAGCTCCGCTCGAACGACGGCACGGGTCGCCTCAAGACCAGTGCCGGTGATCTCATGATGTTCAACGTGAACGGTCTACCGAACGCGATGAGCACGGCCCCGACCTTCTTCCTCGCGGGTGATGTCCGCGCGAACGAGCAGGCGGCCCTTGCCGCGATGCACACGCTCTGGGTCCGCGAGCACAACTTCTGGGCGGATCACTTCGCGGCGGCGCTGCCCGCGGCGGACGACGATCTGATCTACGAGTCGGCCCGTGCGATCGTCGTCGCCGAGATCCAGGCGATCACCTACAACGAGTTCCTGCCGCTGCTGCTCGGGCCCGATGCCCTGAGCCCCTACAGCGGGTACGACTCGTCGGTGAACGCGGCGATCTCGAACGAGTTCGCGAACGCGGCGTTCCGTGTGGGGCACACCATGCTGAGCGGCACGATCATGCGTCTCGACGCCGACGGCACCGTCGCGTCCGAGGGCCACCTGCCGCTGCGGGATGCCTTCTTCGATCCGAGCATCCTCGTCGATCACGGCATCGACTCGATCCTCCGCGGTCTGGGCGGCCAGGTCGCGCAGAACATCGATCGTTTCGTCGTCGATGATGTCCGCAACTTCCTCTTCGGGCCTCCCGGCTCGGGCGGCTTCGACCTCGCGTCGCTGAACATCCAGCGCGGCCGCGACCACGGCATCGGCTCGTACAACGACGTCCGCGATCAGTTCGGCCTCGGCCGCGCGGCCTCGTTCGCCGACGTCAGCGGCAGCTCCGATGTCCAGTCGGCACTCGCGTCGGTCTACGCCGACACCGAGGAGATCGATCCCTGGACCGGCATGCTCTGCGAGGATCAGGTTGCCGGCTCGCTCGTGGGCCCAACCCTGCAGAAGGTGCTCGGCGACCAGTTCGAGCGTCTGCGTGACGGCGACCGCTTCTGGTACGAGAGCTACCTGCCCGCTTCGGTCGTCGCGGCGGTCGATGCGACCACGCTCGCCGACGTGATCCGCCGCAACACCGACATCGGCTCCGAGCTTTCGGACACCGTCTTCGTCGTCTCCGAGGAAGAGGTGTGCCGCGCGGATATCGACGGCAACGCGATGGTCAACCTCTCCGACCTGTTCATGTTCTTCGGCTTCTACGCGTCGAACGATGATCGGGCCGACCTGAACGGCGACGGCAACTTCAACATCTCCGACGTGCTGATCTTCATCCGCAGCTTCCTCGACGGCTGCTGAGCCCCTGAGCGTCGAAGTCTGAACCTATGAGAAAGGCCCCGGCCGAGTTCACGCTCGGCCGGGGCCTCTATTCATCGGTGTACGACTGCAATCACCCGACAGGGCGGTCAACCCAGCGTCCTGATTCATCCTGGACACGCTCGGTCGCAGCCTTGAGTTTGAAACGGGCAACGCTCTCACGCAGCGTCTCCGCGTGCTCGGCGAGCGCCTCGGCGCTCGACCTTGTGCTGTGGGCGACCGAGTTCGAATCGCGGACGCCACCCGAGATACGTTCGATCGAGCGGCTGATCTCCTCGCTCGCGGCGGACTGCTGCTCTGCAGCCGCGGCGATGCTCTCGACGACCCGCGCGGAGTTTGCGCTGGATTCGACGATCGACGCCAGCGAGGTGCCCGCCTCTGCCGCCAGCTTCACGCCGCCCTCGCCGCGGTCGGAGCACGCGCGGATGCGATCGACCGCCTGCCCTGTCCGCTCCTGGATCGCGGTGATGTTGTCCGTGACCTGAGCCGTGGCGTCCGTGGTCCGCTCCGCGAGCTTGCGGACCTCGTCGGCGACCACGGCGAATCCTCGCCCGTGCTCACCCGCCCGCGCCGCCTCGATCGCGGCGTTGAGTGCGAGCAGGTTGGTCTGCTCCGCGATCTCATTGATGACCTCGATGATGTGACCGACCTGGTTCGACTTCTCGCCGAGTTCGTCCATGATCGACGCGGTCTCGCGGATCTCGTCGGCGACCATGCGGACCTCTTCGACGGTCTTCTCGACGACGTCGCCGCCGCTGCGTGCCGCGTTGTTGCTCTCTGCCGTGGCCGACGACGCCGTGCTGCTGTTGGACGCGATCTCGACGACGGTCTGGTGCATTTCTTCGGCGGCGGCGGCGACCTGGGATGCCTGCCGTTCTTGGTCGTCGAGGGTTGAGGCAAGGCTTAACACGGCCGTGCTCATCTCGGTGCTGCTGTCCGCGACGTTTGCTGCGGCGCTCCGGACACTTTTGACTAGGTCGTGGAGTTGCTCCATGAATCGGTTGAAGTACTGCCCAAGCTCCGCAAACTCGTCCGTGCCGCGTTCGCGGAGGCGGATCGAGAGATCGCCGTCCCCCTCACCGATCTCGCGGAGACGCTCAACGACCGCGTTGATCGGGCGGATCGCGATCCGCGTCACCATCACGGCGATCACGATCCCTGCGACCAGCGCGAACCCCACAGCCGACCCGATGACCACGCGGACCCGTGACGTGGTCGCTGTCGCCTGCTCGTGCTCGATGCCCACGTCTCGGATGAGCGACTCCTGGATCTGCAGGCTCAGGTCACGGACCTCGGGCCCGATTCGATCGAGGGTGTTGAGCACGAGCTCGTCGCGCTGAAGAACAAGGCCGCGGGTTTGATCAAAGACGGCATCGAAACGATCGATCGCGGCGCGGGCCTCGTCGAAGCCGCCGAGAGCGTCGCCCTTGGCGATCTCGTCGCGCAGCTGCTTCATCCAGGTCGTGTACTCCCCGAGATGGTCGTCGCGCGCACTCGATACGAACAGCGTGCCGTAGAGACGTGCAAGCATCAGCCGCTCGATCGAGCGGGCGGCGACAGCGGCGCGGTCGGCGTCGCCGCCGTCCAGGCCGAGGGCCATCTGCTCGCTGAACAGAACACGCGCCGCCTTGCCGGTCAGGACCATTTCCTCCCGCAGGCGGTTCCGCTGCTGGATGATCTCGACGACCCGGCGGAAGGCGGCGTCGTACTCGTCCATGCGGTCTTCGATCGCTCGGATCGTCGCGGCCCGCGTTTCGTCCTGGAAGCTCTCCTTGCCGCGCTCGATAGACTCGCGGAATGAGGCCATCCACTGCTCGTATTCGCGGATGTCCTTTTCCGCATTGGAGAGCAGGAAGTCCTTGACGTTCATGCGGACCATCAGCGTCGACGCGGAGCCCTCGCTTCCGACGACGAGGTCGGATGCGATCTCCTGCATCGATCCCATCGACTCCGATGATCGGCTCTGCCCGTGCAGCGCCGCGGCACCGACAAGGATGGACGTCCCAACGAGTGCTGCGAGTCCGAGCTTCACTCGGCGTGCGATGGTCCAGCGCATGGCGACCTCCCCAGAAAAGTCGCATCGTGCTTCGACGCGCACGTCGCGTAACGCCAGTCGGCATCCGCGTAAATCTGCGGATCGCTTCTGAGTTTTGTGGGATGTACCCGAGCTCAGGTGGTACACACTCACATTTGTGGCGGCGTACCAACCACCGGCCCGGTCTTGAATTGCCGGGGAAGAACCGATTCTGGATCACGAGGGCTGTATCCGCCCGTGTCTCGTTGACCTGTCTAAGAACTGGTTTACAGGCTGGGCCCGTAGATCATTGCGTTGACGAGCATCCGGATCGCGTCGTGCGTGAAGCCTCGGAACGTGGCGTCGTCGGCGAAGCAGATCACCCAGCCCGAGCCGACGCGGTGCGCCGTGATCGCGGGTTCGCCGCCGATGCGTTCGCGGTTGCGGTCGGAGGCGAGGCCGCCGACGAGCGGGTCCTTGGCGTAGCGGCCGATCACTTGGTCGTTGTCGCGGGCCTGCAGGTAGCGGGCGTCGCGCTTGATGAAGCCGACCCAGTCACCCATGCCCGCGGCGAGCGGGTGCGAGGTGTCGAGCTGGATGTTGAACAGCGAGCCCGGCACGCGGTCCTCGACCCCACGCTGGTAGCGTTCGTCGGCGGTCAATTCCGAGGCGGGCGGGCGAGCGTCGTCGCCCCCACCGCCGCTTGCTTCGATGCCGACGATCTCGCTCTGGGCCCAGTACGCGCCCGAGCCGGTCGCGACGAGGACGCCGCCGCCGCGGACGAAGTCGTTGATCGCGTTCTCCGCGCCGTTTGAGAGGCGACCGGTCACGGGGAGCACGAGGGCGTTGTATTCGCTCAGGTCGAGGCGTCCGAGGTCGCCCGCGGGGAGCACCGAGTACGGCAGCGGGTAGGACAGATCGAGGACGTGCCAGTGGCCGCCGAAGCTGCCGGAGCTGGTGGGGTCGCCGCCGATGAGGCCGACATTCGGCATCGTCATCTGGCCGTTGGCGTTCGCGCCGAGCACTGGGCCCGAGGTCGTGATGCCGTTGGAGGTCGCGTGGACGTTCACGCCCTCGGCGGTGACGTCCTGTGCGAACTCGCGCAGGTTGAGGTGCTGGTTGCGGAGGTTGTGGACGATCAGCGAGCCGCGGCCGAAGGTCGCGCCGTCGATCTCGATCGGGTCACCTGTGAAGCGGGCGCTGACGCCGTGCTGCGCGGCGAGGTTGACCGCGCGGGGGAAGTTGTGCTGGTCGGCATCGATCAGCAGCGCGACGCCGCCGGTCCCGGTCATGCGGCCCGCGGGGGCGCTCCACGATGCGACGGGCTCGGCGCGGAGGCGGTCGGTTGTGTAGTAGGCGTCGAGCCCGAATGCGACGGGCAGCGACCACGACGTGATGTCGTAGGTGTCCTTCTTGGTGACGACGGGCGTGCGCTCGAAGAGCGCCTTGACGAGACGGCCCAGCGGCTGGTCGTTGGCGATCACCCACGAACCTGCCGGGGCGCTCGCGCCGGAGGTCCGCTCACCCGTTTCGTAGCTGTAGAGCGCGTTGCCGTTGAGGTTGCGGGTCAGGCGGCGGACCTCGATGCCCTGCATCTGGCATAGATCCCAGACGCGCTTGAGCAGCTGCGGGTCGTTGTCGGGTGAGATCACGCACGCGAACGGCTCGCTCTCGCCGAGACTGACCGAGTCGCGGAAGTACTCGCGGAAGCGGCGGAGCGTGCCCTCGCGGTTCTTCGCGGTGACCTCGAGCGCGGAGATATTGATCAGGAAGTGGTTGCGGGCACGCTCGGCGAGCGTGAGCGTGTAGGTGTCGGACACCTCGATGCCAAGGCCGCCGCGGCTGTGGCCGCCCTGCTCGTTGAGCATGCTGACCGCGCCCTGGTAGACCGGCAGCACCTTGCCGTAGCCCAGGTAGAGGTAATCGAAGCGTTCCTTGGTCGCGTAGAGCTTGCCCTCGCGATCGAAGACCTCGCTGTAGACGTCGGTGTAGTAGCTGAGCCACTCGCGCGTCCGCATCGAGATGTTCTGGTTGTAGGGCTCATCGCCCAGACCAAAGAAGTACGGGCTGCGGTAGCCCTGCTCGTGGTTGTCGATGTGGAGCTGTGGGCGGAAGCGGCGGTACATCGGGATGCGGCCCTTGGACTCCGGGTGCACCGTCCAGATCCAGTCGCGGTTGAGGTCGAAGTAGTAGTGGTTGGTGCGTCCGCCGGGCCAGGGCTCCCAGTGCTCGTTGGCCTGCGGGTCGGTGTTCTCCATCGAGCCGATGCCGTACTGGTTCTCGTACCACGAGACGTAGCGCATGCGACCGTCGGGGTTCAGGCTCGGATCGATCGCGACAACAAGGTTGTCGAGCATGTCGTCGATGTCCTGACCCTGCGCCGACGCGAGGCGATGGATGAGCAGGAGCGCCGCCTCGGGGCAGGACGCCTCGTTGCCGTGCACGCCGAAGCTCAGCCATGCGACGGCGGGGTTGTTGCGGATGATCTGGTTGGCGTCGCGGTCCGACGTGTTCGGATCCGAGAGCCGGCGGTTGGCCGCGAGGATGTCGTCGATGTTGCGGAGGTTCTCGGGCGACGAGATCACCGCGATGGTGAGCGGGCGGCGCTGGTAGGTCTCGCCGTATGTCCACTGCATCACGCGGTCGGAGCTGTCGGCGATCGCCTTGACGGTGTCCACGACCTGGTGCTGCCGGACGAAGTGCTCGCCGATCTCGAACCCGAGCAGATCCTTGAGCGGGGGTACCGTCGGGTTGGTCGGGAGCGACTCCCACTGGACGAGGTTGCCGCGCTGGTGGGTCGGGGCCTCCTGAGCCATCGCGGGGGGGCACAGCGCCGCGGCCGCCGTCGCGGCCGTCAGAAGCAGTCGTTTCATCGTTTCCTCCGTTCCGCCGCCGTCCGCGGCTCGCTGTCGCCGAGCGTATCAGATCACGCCCCGAGGATGCCGCCCTCGAGCCGCTCGCGTTCGTCGCGCGGCGGCCGCAGCTCGATGCCGTGCAGGGCGTGGCGTGTCGCGATGACCTGCCGGGCGTCCTTGATGGGATGGTCGATGTGATCGAAGGAATGAAGCCCGGGCCAGACCTCGGCGATTGCGACCGCGTCGGGGCGCTCGGGCGGGTTTTCGAAGGGCCAGAACCAGACGCGATCCCCGAGAACGTCGTCGGTCGCAAGCTCGTGTAGCCGGGGCATGCCGGTGAGTGTCTGGCTGCCGACGGACGCGGGGTATGCCAGCTTCCACGCGGACTGCGGACGCAGCTTGAGCTCCAGGAGTTCCATCTCGCAGCGGCGGTGCTCAGGGACACCCGAGTCCATCCGCGTGCGTGTAAGGCCCTCGGGTGGCTCGACGGTGCAGCCCCAGAACGGTCCGTGACCGAGACCGAATCGCCCCGCGATCTCTCGATTCAGTTCGGCCGCGACCTCGAAACGGTTGTTCGCGTTGTTGTCGTCATCCTCCGTGCGCTCTGCGAGCATGGCGGCGAGTCCGCGACCGCACGGGAGGATCGGCTCGCCCGAATCGAGAACCGGATAGCCGAGCGGGAAGTCGAAACCGACCAGCGCGGGGCCATCGTGCGCGCGGAGGAGCGACCCAACCCGCTCGATGCACGCCGATCGCGTGCGGAAATACTCGGCTTCACCCTCGCGCCAACTGATCCAGCACTGATCGGGTGAATCTGTACCTGGGCCCGGCAACGACGCCGCCGACCAGTCCACGATGATCGTCAGCCGCTCAGCGGTCACGGTCGGGCAGCCTCAGGATGCGCTCGCCCGCTTCGCCGTCGATCGAACGCTCGGGCGGATCCTCGGGCGGGGGGTGCTCGCCGAAGTTCGCGAGGATCGCGCCCGCGGCGATCGCGCCGAAGATCAACAGCGGCACCTGCACCGGCAGCCAGATCCCGAGCAGCGGCAGCACCACGAAGAACACGATGATCGAGAACAGGATCATCGCGAACGCGACGAAAATCCGCCGCGTCAGGCGGCTCGTCTCGCGCTCGCGGACGTTGCGGTCGTACTCGGTCCGCAGCTTGAGCCGGGCACGCTCGAGCACGTCGTCGGGGGCATCATCGAATGGGCGGGGGTCGTCCGGCACGCGGAACGGTAGCCGCCGGTCAGCCGATCCCGTCGAGCTCCCGCTCGAGCCGTGATGGGCGGTTGCTCAGCTGAACGATCCCGACGATGAGCAGGATGAAGAAGGCGGCGAGCAACCCAAGTGAGGCGACCCAGATCGGCAGCGTCTTCGTTACGGCGGTCGCGATCAGTTCGGCCGCATCCGGAAGGATGACCAGCTCGGTGTCCACGTTGGAGGCGACGCTGATCGTCAGCGGCTCGACCGACGCGGGGCTGAACTCCGCGAACGCCTCATAGCGGACCTCGTTGCGGTTGATGAAGAAGTTGCTGTCGGTCGTAACTAGGGGCGTCCCGTCGGGGCGAGCGACGCTGGCGAGGTAGCCCGAGCCGTCATCGCCCGTGTTCGTGAACGTGATCGACGCATTGATGTCTGATTCTTCATCGAGCTGAACGACCGACGCGGAGACGTTGCGTGCGATAATGAACGCGTTCTCGACGTTCGGCGGCGTGAACTCGATCGTCTCGTTGGTGCGGAACGTCTGCAGCGGCGTCGTCGCCGGCATGATCGCGGTGTCCCAGAACCGGTAAGCGCCGAACGCCGCGACCGCGATCGCGCCGACGAGCGCCACGACCGACCCGACGAGCAGGAGCACGGGCGTGCTCGATCGCTTACCTGGGCTGGAGTCTGACTCGGTCATCGGTGCTGTATTCCGCAAGCGGGCGGCGGAGTTTCAATCCGCATCAGACCAGCAGCGCGGCCGGGTTCTCGAGCAGCGACTTGACCGTGTTGAGGTACTCGGCCGCCATCGCGCCGTCGATGATGCGGTGATCGCTCGACATCGTCATCGACATCTCGGTGCCGACCTCGATCACGCGCTCGCCGTCCTCATCGGTCGCGATGAACGCCTTCTCGATCGCACGGCCGACCGCGAGGATCGCGGCGTTGGGCGGGTTGATGATCGCGGTGAAGTGATCGACGCCGAACATGCCGAGGTTCGAGATCGTGAAGGTCGAGTCGGACATCTCCTCGATCGAGAGGCCCTTGTCGCGTGCCTTCTTCGCGAGCCGCTTTGTCTCCTGCGAGAGATCACGCAGCCCGCGGCGGTCGGCGTCGCGCAGGGTTGCGACGACAAGCCCGCCGCCCCGCTCCATCGGGAGCGCGACCGCGACGCCGATGTTGACCTGGCCGTGCAGATCGATCGACGGGCCCTTGTCGTTCCAGGAGGAGTTCACGAACGGGTGCTGGTGCATCGCGAGAGCGCACGCTTTAACGAGGAAGTCGTTGACGCTGAGCTTCGCGGGACGCTCACCCTCAGGGGTCATCGCGGCGAGTTGCGCATTGAGCTGATCGCGGAGCTGGTCCAGGCTGTCCATGCGGGCCGAGACGGTGACCTGATAATGCGGCACGGTCTGCTTCGACTCAACAAGGCGGCGGGCGATCGTGCCCCGCATGTTGTTGAGCGGGACGTTCTTCGATTCGAGCGTCGCGCCAGCGACCGGCAGCGGTGCAGGAGCCGGCGTCGAGGCCGCGGGTGCCGACGACGCGGCAGGCGCCGAAGCGCCGCCCTCGGCCGCGCGCTGGACGTCCTTCTCGAGGATGCGGCCCGACGGGCCCGAGCCCGTGAGCGACGACAGATCGACGCCCCGCTCTTTCGCGAGCTTCCGCGCCAGCGGCGAGGCGAAGACGCGGTCCGAGCCGTTGACGGTGCCGGCATCAGCTGACGCGGAGCCGTTCGACGACGCGGCCGGCGCGTCGGCGACGCCCGTCGCGGACGAGGTCGAGGCCGACGCGGTCTCGCCGCCCGATTCTGACTTGGTGCTCGTGGCCGAAGTGCCCGCAGAGGCCGCGGCCTCAGAGACGTCCTCGCCCTCCTCGGCGAGCACCATGATCACCGAGCCCACGGCGACCTGCTGGCCCTCGGGGGCGGCGACCTTCGCGACGGTGCCGTCGTCGAACGCCTCCAGCTCCATGGTTGCCTTGTCAGTCTCGATATCGGCGATCACGTCGCCCGAGGAGACCGAGTCCCCCTCCTTCACGTGCCACGCGACCACCGTTCCCTGCTCCATCGTGTCGGACAGGCGCGGCATCGTGATCTCGATCGGCATGGGCGAATCTCCAGAAAGTCTGCGGATTCAAGTTTACGCCCTCTGCCGCCGCCCCGCGGCCGGTTGATGTCAACCGCTTTTCTCACACGTTCCCGAAAAAACATGCGGAACTCGACGCAATACCGGGGCGGGTGGACCTTGTTGTCCAACACGAGTTCCTTCCTGCCGGACGGCCAACCGACCGACCGCTAGGGACAACCTCAAGGAGACACACCATGACCCCCCGCATCCTCGCGGCGGCCCTCGCGGCCCCGCTGATCGCTGTCGCACCATCCGCACTCGCCCAAGTCGATCACGCGGGCCACGATCACCCCTGGGAAGAAGGCCCGTATCAGCACGTCGTCAGGCCCGATTTCGAGGTCACGTGGGCGATGGACCTGCCAAACGACTGGCGCGAGCGCCGCCGCGACTTCCAGGCCTTCGATCTTGGGGCCGCACCGGCCAACATCACGACGGATGACGCGCTCGCGGCTCCGGCAGACGCGGGCGGCTTCACGATCACCATCTCCGGGCTTGAGAGCCTGACCCTCAGCCAGCAGGCCGCCTTTGTGGACGCCGCGGCGGTGTGGGAATCGATCATCGCCGACTACTTCTTCGGGGTCGAACTGCTCGAGGACGCCGCGGGCATCAGCGGCCCGACGATCTCGGCGGTCGTCGCCCCGATCGACGGGCCCGGATCCGTCCTGGGCTCGGCCGGCCCCACCGGCGGCTTCACCGCGGGCGGCACGATCTTTGTCTCGTCCGGTGCGATGACCTTCGACTCGGCCGACGTCGCTGCCCTCGAAGCGGCCGGCACGTTTGATGAGGTCATCCTCCACGAGATGGGCCACGTGCTCGGGGTCGGGACACTCTGGGAGCCCAACGGCCTCTACCTCGAAGGATCCGGCGAGTACACGGGCCCCGCCGCGGCCGCGGAATT